>JAJNQF010000052.1 GCA_021154945.1 Sphingomonas sp. | reverse complement strand
CAGAAAAAGCTGTTCTTCAACCTCCGCCGGATGAAGAACAACCTGGAAGCGTTCGAGGATGGCGATCTGCGTCCCGAGCACGTCACCAAGATCGCGACCGATCTTGGCGTTGCGGAGACCGACGTCGTCAGCATGAACCGGCGTATGGCGATGGGCGGCGATACGTCGCTCAACGTGCCGATGCGCGAGGACGGCGAGGGCCAGTGGCAGGATTGGCTGCAGGACGATGCGCCATTGCAGGACAAGATCGTCGCCGACGCGCAGGAGGCTGACGTCCGCCATTCGATGCTGGTGTCGGCGATGGACGATCTGAACGAGCGCGAGCAGCATATCCTGACGGAGCGCCGTCTGACCGACGATCCGAAGACGCTTGAGGAATTGTCGCAGGTCTACGGCGTGTCACGCGAGCGCGTGCGACAGATCGAGGTCCGTGCGTTCGAGAAGCTGCAAAAGGCGATGATGCGGATCGCCGGCGAGAAGCGCCTGCTGGCGGCGTAACTTGGCGCGCACCGTCGTCATCGGCGGCGGTGCGGCCGGTATTGCCGCGGCGAGAACGCTGCATGACGCTGGGTGTGACGTCCTTCTCGTCGAGGCCAGCGACCGGCTCGGCGGTCGAGCCAGGAGCCTTTCGCTCGCTTCTTTGTTCCCCCGCGAAGACGGGGGCCCAGACTGGACCCCCGCCTTCGCGGGGGAACATGTCGACGCCGGTTGCGGCTGGCTTCACTCCGCCCAACGCAACCCTTGGACTTCGATAGCTGAGGCTACCGGCTTCACCGTCGACCGCTCCGACGCAAACTGGCGCACGCAGTGGCGCGATCTCGGCTTCCCGCCCGAAGACCAAGCAGCTTCTTCAGAAGCTTACACAAACTGGAACGAGCGCGCTCTCGCGGCCATCGAAGGCCCAGACCGCCCCCTCTCCGACTTCATCACTCCAAACGACCTATGGCGCCCGAAGATCGACGCGATCTCCGGATACGCCAATGGCGCGAACCTGGGCCAGGTCTCGCTCCACGATTGGGCCGCGTACGAAGAAGCCTCGACCGACGACAATTGGACAGTGAAGGAAGGCTACGGCACGCTCGTCACCAGCCACGCCGCCGGCCTCAACATCCGCCTCTCGACACCGGTAACCCGCATCGATCATAGCGGCCGCGTCCTCAAGCTCGACACCCCGGCCGGCACGATCGACGCCGACCACGTCATCGTCTGCGTCCCGACCACAGTCGTCGCCAAATCGCAGGTCGTGTTCCACCCGCCGCTCCCCGACAAGCATGCCGCCGCTGCCGACCTTCCGCTCGGGCTCGCGGACAAGGTGTTCCTCAATGTCGACCGGCCCGAATGGCCGACCAACGCGCATCTGGTCGGCAGTCCCTATAGCGCCTGCACTGCCAGCCACCGGCTGTCGCCGTTCGGCTGGCCGATCGTCGAGAGCTTCTTCGGTGGCGACTGCGCGGAAATGCTCGAGGATGGCGATGCGGCGCAGTTCGCGATCGACGAGCTCGTCGGGCTGCTCGGTAGCGACTGGCGCAAGCGCTTCACGCCGCTCGTCGCGACCCGCTGGCGCCACGAACGCTATATCGGCGGCAGCTACAGCCACGCGCGCGTCGGTCGGGCCGGGCAACGCACCCTCCTCGCCGCCTCGGTTGACGGCCGCATCCACTTCGCCGGCGAGGCGTGCCACCTGTTCGACTTCTCGACCGCGCACGGCGCATACGAGACCGGCGTCGCGGCGGCGCGCGCGATCATTGGCGAGTCCGTGACGATCGCATAAGGAACGCCGATGGGCTTCCTCCGCATCCTCGCCAAGATCGTCTTCCTGTTCGTGCTGGTCACGGTCGCCTGGGTCGGGCTGTACCGCTTCGTACCGGTGCCGTTCACCTGGACGATGATGGGGGACCTGATGTCCGGACGCACAATCACCAAGGACTGGATGCCGCTGTCTGAGATGGACCCGGACATGGCGCGCGCGGCGATCGCGGGCGAAGACTCACGGTTCTGCTCGCATCACGGCTTCGATTTCAAGGCGATCGCGGGGGCGGCGGCGCGCAATGCGCAGGGCGGACGGATCCGCGGTGGCTCGACGATCAGCCAGCAGACGGCGAAGAACGCGTTCCTGTTCCAGGGCGGCGGCTATGTTCGAAAGGCGTTCGAGGCGTATTTCACCGTGCTGATCGAGGCGCTGTGGCCGAAGCGGCGGATCATGGAGGTGTATCTCAACATCGCCGAGACCGGGATCGGGACCTATGGCGCGAACGCCGGCGCGATCCGGTATTTCAATCACGATGCATCGCGGCTGTCGCCGACCGAGGCGGGGCGGATCGCCGCCGTGTTGCCGTTGCCGAAGAAGCGCGCGGCGATCGATCCGCATGGGTTCGTGCGGCGGCATGGAAATACGCTGTCGCGGCGCGTTTCGGTGGTGCGGAACGACAGGTTGGATGGGTGTCTGCGATCCTGACCAATACCGCCCGTCACAACGTTGACACCCCGGCGCAGGCCGGGGCCCAGTTGGAAAGGTTGCTGTGACGGAGCATCCCGCTCAATCAGTCATGTCCCCCAACTGGGGCCCGGCCTTCGCCGGGGTGAATTCTAGCTTCGACCTTGCCTTGTTCTCCCGCGAAGGCGGGAGCCCAGACTGGGTCCCCGCCTTCGCGGGGAAACAAGCTACCTGTGATTACTGCGTCGACTTCTCGACCGCGTCGCCGGCCTTGTCGGCGGCACTGCCGACGCTCTTCGCCGCCGACGTGATCGCGGCGTCCTTGCTGTTCTGCGCGCCTTCGCGGCTGAACAGGTAATAGCCGCCGATCAACACCGCGATCAGCAAGACGATGCCGATCAGCATGCCACTGCCGGCGCTACGGCGTTCGATGATCGTGGTGTGGGTAGTCGGCGTTTCGACGATGCGCTCTTCGGCCATTTCACTCTCCCTGATTACTGAAAGAGCGAAACGCCGGCCGAAGATCGATTGTTCCCGCGCCGAAACGACCCAACCGAAACGGTTCAGAACGGCAGCTTGAAGCCCGGTGGCAGCTGCAACCCACTAGTCATCTTCGACATTTCGCTGCCCGACACCGCATCGGCCTTCGCGCGCGCGTCGTTGAACGCTGCCGTCAGCAGGTCTTCGAGCATCTGCTTCTCGCTCACCTGCATCAGCGAATCGTCGATCGCGATGCCGATGATGCGGCCCTTGGCGGACGCCTTCACCTTGACGAGGCCGCCGCCGGACGCGCCCTCGACCTCGATCGTGTCGAGATTGGCCTGCGCCTTTTCGAGCTCGCTCTGGACGTTCTGCGCCATGGCGAGGATTTCATCGATATTCTTCATGCATTGCTCCTTTGGCCGGGCCACGATTCGAGCTGGGCGTCGGGAAACGCTGCCACCGCGGCCTTCATGATGGGGGATTCGAGAATGGCTTGCCGCACCGCCGCATCGGCCGCGTCCTGCGCCTCGCGCAACGTCGGCTCGCCAGGGGCGTCGACGATCGACACTTTCCACGCGGTCCGCGTCACGCTCTTCAACAGCGCATTGAGTTCGGCGAGCGTGTCGGCCGATACCGGGCGACTGCCGCTTATGGTGAATTCCGGCGGCGCATAGCTGACCACGCGTGCACCGTGGCGGAGCCGCGCGGCGATCGCGAGGCCGCCCGATTCGTCTAGCAGATCGACCAACGCCTCGAAAGTCGGCGGCAGGATCGGTCCGGTCGCCACCGGTTCGGGCACCTTCGCAGCGGATGCTGCGTTCCAGGGCAGCGCTTCGCCGGACGAGGGCGCAGGTGGCGGCGGCGTTGACGGCGTTGGTGCGGCCGCGGGGGCGCTGCCGCTGGCGATTTGCCGCGCCAACTCGCCGGGGTCCGGCAGCGTCGAGGCGTAAATCGCGCGCAGCAGCGCCATCTCCGCTGCCTCGATCGGGAGCGCCGCCTTTGCCACCTCGTCATGACCCTTGAGGAACAGCTGCCACAGACGGTGGAGCGCGGGATAGCCGAGCGATGCCGCCCATTCCTCGCGTGCCGCGCGCTCCTCCATCGGCTGCGCTGCGTCGGGCGGCGTGCCGACCTTGGTCAGCGTGATGCCGTGGACGGTTTCGAGCAGCGAGCGGAGTACCGACAAAGGGTCTACGCCGTAATCATATTGGCGGCGCATCGAGGCGAGCGCCCCTGCCCCGTCGCCGGCAAGGATCAGCGTGAGCAGGTCACGGACCGCACCGCGATCGGACAGGCCGAGCATCTGGCGTACCGCGTCGGCCGTCACGCCGCCACCTTCGAGCCCGGCATGTGCGATCGCCTGGTCGAGGATCGACAGGCCGTCGCGTGCGGACCCTTCGGCGGCGCGGGCGATCAGCATCAGCGCTTCCGGATCGGCGACGACGCCTTCTTCGGTCGAGACCCAGGCGAAGTGCTTGGCGAGCTGTTCCGCGGATATGCGGCGGAGGTCGAAGCGCTGACAGCGCGACAGCACCGTGACGGGCACCTTGTTCACTTCGGTGGTCGCGAACAGGAATTTTACGTGGGGCGGCGGTTCCTCGAGCGTCTTCAGCAACGCGTTGAACGCGTTCTTCGACAGCATGTGGACTTCGTCGATGATGTAGATCTTGAAGCGCGCGGTGACCGCCGAATAGCGCGACGCGTCGATGATCTCGCGGACGTCGTCGACGCCGGTGTGGCTGGCGGCGTCCATCTCGATCACGTCGATATGGCGGCCCTCGGCGATCGCGCGGCACGGCTCGCAGACGCCGCAGGGGTCGATCGTCGGGCCGCCCTCACCGTCGGGACCGATGCAGTTGAGCGCCTTCGCGATGAGGCGTGCGGTCGAAGTTTTTCCTACGCCGCGGACGCCGGTCATCAGGAACGCGTGGGCGAGCCGGTCGCGCTTGATCGCGTTGCCCAGCGTCTGGACCATCGCGTCCTGGCCGATCAGCTCCGAAAAGGTCTGCGGACGATATTTGCGCGCGAGCACGCGGTACGCGACATCCGCCTTAGCAGCCGGCTGCGGCGGTTCGCCCAGGTCGAAGGAATCTGACATTGCGGTCGATATAGGCGGTTTGGGGGGCGGTGTCGAAGGGCTAGCGAACCCTTTCTGTTCCCACGCGGACGCAGAGGTCTAGGTTAGGGCTGCTATCGGATTTTTAAGAATGAGAAGTGCGCTGCGGCTTAGCCGCATCGTCAGACGGCGCTTCGCACCGCTGGCCGCGCTCACGTTTGCTTGCAAACGTTCGCGGTGGGAGCCGGGACGACCCGTGGCTTAGTCGTTGTGGCTGCTTCCTTCCGGATCTGACCAAGTTGGCGACGACCACGTCCGCCCGACTCCCGCGGCGCATATGGCGGGGTCGGGCGGGATGATCAAGCCGCTTTAGGAGCGGGCTCGGTCTTAGCGGCGAACGCGAACCGTACGGCAGACGCGCTGGCGGTGATGGTTGCGGTAGACGTTGCGGCAAACCTGGCGCGTACGCACGGCATGACGACGATAGCCCGGGCGGTTGGCATTGTGACGCACGACGGTGCGCTCATGGACGACGGTGCGCTGCGCCGAGGCTTCGGCAGCGATGCCGACCGGTGCGAGGCCGGTGAGCGCGACGAGACCGGCGGCGGCAAGGGTGAACAACTTCATGATAATCTCCTACTGGGTCTGAACTCTGCTGAGTCCTGCAACCTATGTTAATAAACCAGGCTCGATCGTTACGGTTCCGTATCAGACCCAGAATTAAGTACGTCGGATTCAGCGGCGGAAGCAGCGACGAACCGGCCCATAATAGCCACGCTCGATCCGGCATACGACGCGCGAGCGGCCGTAACCGCGCGGTCCGCGATAGCCATAGCCCCCGCCACGATAGCCGCCGCGGTAGCCGCGATAGCCGTGACGCGGGCCATCCCAGCCACGACGGCCGTGCCAGCCGCGGTTACCGCGTGGTCCATGCCACCCGGGGCCGCCGCGCGGGCCGTCCCATCCATAACGCTGCGCATCGGCGGGGGCTGCGGCGAAAACGGTTCCCGCGGCCAAGGCGCCAGCGGCGACCATTGCGATGATCTTCATGTTCGGTACTCCTCTCACGACCTCGTACATTGAGGCGATGAGGGGATAATCCGCTTCCGGCCGTGCACGTTCCATGAACCGGCCGTTGTCTTCCTGTAAGCTTTGCTGACCTAGTTGGGGATCCGCACGGTCAGTCCGTCGAGCGTGTCGGTCAGCCGGATCTGGCAGGCGAGACGGCTGGTGCGCGTCGCATTGTGCGCTAGATCGAGCATGTCCTCCTCGTCCTCGCTCGCCGGCGGCAGTCGGGCGAAATCGGCGGGGTCGACGATGACGTGGCAGGTCGCGCAGGACAGCTGGCCTTCGCAGGTGCCTTCGAGTGGCTGGTTATGTGCCTGTGCGACATCGAGCAGGCGGTCGCCGGGGCTTGCGGCGACGATGGTCGCGGTGCCGTCTCGGGCGATGAAGCGGACGATCATGGCCATTGCGCCTCGGCTGCGGCGACGATCGCATCGATGGCGTCGCGGAGTTCGGTTTCGGTTGTGTAGCGCCCGAAGCCGAGGCGGATGCTGGAACGCGCCCGTGGTTCGGTGAGGCCGATCGCGCGGAGGACGTGGCTGGAGCGGCCCGAACCGCTGGCGCAGGCCGAGCCGGCGGAGAAGGCGATGTCGCGCAAGTCGGACATCAGGCGATTCACGTCGAGGCCTTCGCGGCGGATGTTGAGGTTGCCGTGATAGCGGGGGTCGGTCGCGCCGTTGATCGTCCAGCCGGGGCCGAGGCGGTCGAGCGCCAGCGACCAGAGACGGTCGATGTGCGCGGAGTCCTGATCCTTGCGGTCGGCCATGAGTTGCGCGGCGGCGCCGAAGCCGGCGCAGAGTGCGGGCGAGAGTGTGCCGGAGCGGCCGAGGGCTTCCTGTCCGCCGCCGTGCATCAGGGGGGCGAGGTCGATGCCGTCTCGAATCCAGAGTGCGCCGATGCCCTTGGGGCCGTGGATCTTGTGTGCCGAGATGGCGATCAGGTCGACGGTGTCTGGGATTGCTACCCGGCCATAGCCCTGGACCGCGTCGCAGAGAATGAGCGCGCCGGCTGCGTGGGCGAATTCGGCGAGCGCGGCGATCGGCTGGACGACGCCGATCTCGTTGTTGACGAGCATCGCGGCGACCACGCCGGTCCCCGGGGGGATCGCGGCGCAGGATGTGTCGGGGTCGACTAGCGTGGA
>JAJNQF010000007.1 GCA_021154945.1 Sphingomonas sp. | reverse complement strand
ACGGCCGTTTCATCACCGTCGCGGGTGCACGGATCCACTATGTCGATCGCGGTGCGGGACCGCCGATCGTCCTGATCCACGGGTTGGGCGCGCAGCTCCGCAACTTCTCCTACGGTGTCGCCGATGCGCTGGCCGACGAGTACCGTGTCATCCTGGTCGACCGGCCCGGCTCGGGCTATTCGGTGCCGACCGGCGAACAGCCCGGTATCCTAGGCCAGTCGGCGATCATCGCAGGGTTCATCGACACGCTCGCGCTCGATCGTCCGCCGCTGCTCGTCGGTCATTCGCTGGGCGGTGCGGTCGCCCTCGGCGTGGCCACGCACCACCCTGGTTCGGTCGCCGGCCTCGCGCTGCTGGCGCCGATGACGCAGCCGCCTAGATCGATGCCCGTCCCGGTGGCAAACGCGATCGAAAGTAACCCTGGCGGGCGCGCGCTCTTCGCCAATCTGCTTGGCACGCCGATCAGCCGTGCAGCGTATGGCCTGCGCTGGGGTAAGATCTTCGCTCCCGATCCGGTCCCGGCCGATTTTGGCACGCGCGGTGGCGGCGCGCTTGGCGATCGCCCGGTTGCGGTCAATGCTGCGCTAGCTGAATTGGCCAGCGCCGACGTTGACCTTGCCGCGATCGTCAGTCGCTATGCCAAGCTGACGGTCCCGGTCGCGTTGCTCTATGGTCGTGATGACCAAGTGATCGCCCCCTCGATCGACGGCGAGCAGGCAGTAGCCGCAATTCCTGGCGCGACGCTGGAGACGACCGGCGGAGGCCATATGCTTCCGGTCGCGCATCCACAGGCCAGCGCCGCGTTCGTCCGCCGATGCGCCAAACACGTCTTGCAGTAGCGCCAAGGGGGTCAGGGGGCTCGGCGCCCGCTGACCCCCTCAGAGATCGTACCTTTCTGCTCTGTCAGTGACCGGCGACCTGCCCACCGTCGACGTGGAGTATTTCGCCGGTCACGAAACTGGCATCCTCGAGGTACAGCACCGCGCCGACCACGTCCGCGACGGTGCCCATCCGGCCGAGCGGGTGAAACGCTCCGAGCCCGGCGCGCGTCTCGGGAGGATGCATCGGCGTGTCGGTGATGCCGGGCGACACCGCGTTGGCGCGTACGCCGCGGGCGGCATATTCGACCGCCAGGCTGCGCGTCGCCGCAGCGAGCCCCCCCTTCGTCAGCGACGCGAGCACCGACGGGAATTCGACATTGGCGTGCTCCGCCAACGTCGTGACGATCTGCAGGATATGGCCACTGCCCTGCTCGACCATCAGCGGCAGCGCCGCCTGCGTCATGTGGAAGAAGCCATCGAGGTTCGTCTGCGCCATCTGGCGATACTGCTCCGCCGTATAGTCGGTGAAACGCTCACCGATGAAGACGCCGGCATTGTTGACGAGCGTATCGACACGCCCGAACCGGTCGCGCGCGGCCATCACGGCGCGCCTCGCAGTGTCGGGATCGGCGACGTCGCCCGCAACGGTGATCCAATCGTCAGCCTGCGAAGGTGCGATCGATCGCGACACGGCAACGACACGCCAGCCGCGCGCGCGATACGCGTCTGCAATCCCCTCACCCAAGCCTTGCGAGGCACCGGAGACGATAGCGACCTTGGGCACGTCAGACATCGACGGCGCCCAAATGCGCACGGAAAGTAACGGGATTCGTCATTGCCGAATGGACTCCGAAAAGGACCGAAAGCGCATTCCTGCGCTCTCGCGATGTCAGGACAGCGGGGGTTGGCCGTTGGACGCGGTCAGTCCGCCGTCGACCGGCAGGTTGACGCCCGTCACGAAGCGCGCGTCGTCGCTCGCCAGGAACGCGATTGCACCGGCGATGTCGGCGGGCTCGGCACCACGCCCGATCGGGATTCGCTCCTCGAACTTGGCGATCAGGTCGGGCTGTTCCTTCATTCCCGCGGTCAGCGCGGTATAGGTCAGCGACGGGTTGACCGCGTTGACGCGAACGCCGTTCCTCGCCTCGTCCATCGCCAGCGCTCGCGTGAAGTTGCTGACCGCACCCTTGGCCGCGCAGTAGAAGCTGTGGTTCCAGTCGCCGCCGAGCCCCGACACCGACGACACGTTGATGATGCAGCCCTTCGACGCGCGCAGATGCGCGATCGCCGCGCGGCTCATGTGGACGACGCCGTACAGGTCGGTCTCGATCACTTTGGTGAATTCCGAAAAGTCGCCCTCGTCCAGCTTGCCGAGATGATCGACGCCCGCGTCGTTGACGAGCACGTCGATCCGACCGAAGCGATCGATCGCCGCCTCGACCAGCGCCTCGCACGCGGCGCGGTCGGTGACGTCGGTTTCCCGCGTCTCGACGGTGCCGCCCAGTTCGGCTGCCAAGTTGCCGAGCGCGCCGGTGTCGATGTCGCCCAGCATCAGGGTCGCGCCTTCCTCGGCAAATCGTCGCGCGGCGCCCTCACCGATGCCCGATGCAGCGCCGGTGATGACGACGACCTTGCCGGAGAAGCGCGCCATCATGCGTTCTCCGCCTGCGCCTCGTGCCTGCCCTCGCAGAACTCCTCGACGAGCTTTGCACAGAACGCAGGCAAGTCGTCCGGGGTGCGGCTGGTGACGAGGCCCTGGTCGACGACGACCTCCTGATCGACCCACGTACCGCCCGCGTTGCGGATGTCGGTGGCGAGCGTCGGGAACGAGGTGAGCGTGCGGCCGCGCACCTGATCGGCTTCGATCAAGGTCCACGGCGCGTGGCAGATCGCCGCGACGGGCTTTCCGGCGGCGAAGAAATCGCGGACGAACGCCACGACCTTGTCCGACGACCGCAGCGTATCCGCGCCGACGCACCCGCCCGGGATCACCAGGCCATCGAAGTCGGATGCCGACACGTTGTCGATCGCTTTGTCGACGGCGAACGTCTTGCCAGGATCGAGATCGTTGTTGACCGTCTCTGCGTCGCCGGTTTTGAGGCTGATGACGGTTACTGCGCCGCCCGCCTGCTCGACCGCCGCCTTGGGCCGCGCGAACTCGGGTTCCTCGGTGCCGCGGGGTGCGATCAGGATCGCGATTTTCTTGCCTTGGAGCTTCATGGGTATCCTTTCGAAATCAGAATTGCTGAGTTCGGCATCAGGCCGGAATATCGGCGATGGCCGCGGTGTTCGCGGCGGCGATGCCGGTCTCGCGGTGGCGGAAATCGCTGAGCGCGCGGTACACCTGCATGCGTGCGCGCATCACACCGCCGAGCGGGCGGTGCGCTTCAAGCGCGTGCGCCGGGCGAAACGTCATGACCTCGTCGAAATAGCGGACGCGATCCGGGCCATAGGCGGCCTGCCGCGGCAGACGGATCGTCGCGATCGTGCGGTATTCGCTGACCCGCGTCGGCCAGTCGACCGACGTATCTTCGATCGGCTGCGTCTCGGCATCGACCCAGAGTTGCGCGCGCAGTTCGAAGACCGCGTCGTTGCCGTCAAGATACTCGATCGCGGCGTGACGGAAGCCATCCTCATCCTGATGCGGATCGAGCCGCCAATCGTCGAGCGCACGCTGCTCGGCGGCGACCGGAAACACGCCAAGTTTTGCGACATGATCGCCGTAGCGGATCGGGCATTGGCTGAAATAGGTCTCGACGAGCGGATGGCTGAACGGATGGCCGTAAAAGTCTAGCGTTGGGCTCGGTTCGGCACCGACCGCGTTCAGGACCTTGTTGATGTTGCGCGCGATCGATGCGGCTGCGCTTTTGACGCCTTCGGGCATCGGCACGGTCGAGCCGATCTTCTTAGCCTGCGCTAAAAACCCGGCGGCAGTGCCGGCCGGGAACGTCGTGCCGCTCGCTAGTACGAAGTCCTGGGTCGGCGCGTCGTGACCGGGCAGCTTGGCGCCGTCGACACCAAAGACCTTGATCGCCATGCCACGGTGCGTCGATACGCGGTCTCCGAGCTTCTCGCCCGGCCCTTGCGCAAAGCGGACCGCGATGTCGAACGTCCCCGGGTCCGCGAACAGCCCTTGCGCCAGTTCGGGCGGCAAATCCGCGGCGACGACCATCGTTCCGATGACGCAGGCCGTGCTCTTTGCGTGGCTGGCGCGCACGGCATGGCCGTCGCGCTTCTCGACCGTCTCGCTCTCCTGCGTCATCCCCTTGATGATGCCGTCGATACTTTCCTGCTCGCCGGGCTCAGGCGTCTCGATGTCATCGCGATAGGGTAGATAGGGCATGGGAAGCTCCTGCTGGATCAGGATGTTAACACCCGAATGCCCTGCGACGTTTCGGTACGGTTGCGTGCAGACCCGATCAGTCGAGCGCAGGCAGCGACCGTGGCTCGTGCATCGGGCAGCCGTTCAGCTGGCTGCGCAGATCCTGGATCACCGGATACACCGCACGGCGCGCGCGCATGACCGACCCGAGCGGTCGATGCGCCTCGACGCCGTGCCAGGGGCGGAACGCGGTCTGTTCGTTGAGCACGGTGACGCGCTCCTCGGACCAGCTCTTCTGCGGCTTCACCGTGATGGTCGCGACCGGGATGTAGGGATTGCCCTGCTCGGGCCACGGCGCCGCGGCATCCTCGATCGGGTTCTCCTCGAGATCGCGGCAGAGCTGCG
>JAJNQF010000473.1 GCA_021154945.1 Sphingomonas sp. | reverse complement strand
CCGGCCTTCGCCGGGGTGGTGGCCCGAACAACTGCTCCGTCTGCTTCCTTGTTCTCCCGCGAAGGCGGGAGCCCAGCCTGGACTCCCGCCTCGCGGGAGAACAATCTCTCGGGAGGACAGCCCTAAAACCACCCCATCACAGTAACCGGAAACGGCGTCCACCACCCAACCTTCACCCCCGCAAACCGCAGCGCATCCCCCGTCCACGCATTACACGTCCGAACCGCGTCATACCGCCCGTTAGCCTCGTAAAACGCATCATACCCGGCATACCCCCCGTACCGCGCACCCCCATCGCGAAAACTCGCCCGGATATACGCCGCCAGCCGCCGATACTGCGCGGGCGTCACGACGATCTCCCGAGCCCCATCCCCCGGACGCGGCCTCGGCAAATGATCGACATGCACCAACGTCCGCGTACTCCCCACCGCCGAGGCAATCACCGTCCGCAGCTTCACATCGGCCCAGGTCGGCGTCTCCAAGTAAAACGCCTTCTCCCCCCACCCGAACGACACATGATCGAACGCGCCATAGCGAGGGTCACGCAGATCCTCCGCCCGAGCCACCCCGCGCCAGTCCACCCCCGCCGCCACCTTCGGCACGATGATCCCGGTATGCACCCCGTTGCTCTCGACGAAGATATGCACCCCCTCGGCAGGGGGCCGCCAATCGCGGTTGCTCGGGATCGACCCACCGATCAGCCCCGCCACCGCATAGCTCGCAACCAGCCCGAGAACCGTCGCGACCATCCATAAAATCGTCTTAACCCAGCGCGTTTCCGTCTTCATTCGGTCATGCTAGACCAGCCGCATGGCCAATGACACGCACGTGCTGAGCACCCCGCCCGAAGGCGCCCCCGACTGGACGATCCCGCAGAACTGGTCGGCCTACACCGCGGAGGATCACGCGACTTGGGACACGTTGTTCGCCCGGCAGTCGAAACTGCTCCCCGGCCGCGCGTCGAACGCCTGGCTGCGCGGGCTCGACGTGTTGAAGCTGTCGAAGCCCGGCATCCCCGATTTCGAGGAGCTCTCGGAACGCCTGACCAAACTCACCGGCTGGTCGGTCGTCGCGGTGCCCGGCCTCGTCCCCGACGACGTGTTCTTCGATCACATGGCCAACCGGCGCTTCGTCGCGGGCAATTTTATCCGGCGGCCTGACCAGCTCGATTACCTCCAGGAACCCGACGTCTTCCACGACGTGTTCGGCCACGTACCGATGCTCGCCGACCCGGTCTTCGCCGACTACCTCGCCGCCTACGGCCAAGGCGGCCAGCGCGCTTTGGGTTTGGACGCGCTGAAATATCTGGGAAGGCTCTACTGGTACACGGTCGAGTTCGGCCTGATCGCCGAACCCGAAGGCCTGCGCATCTACGGCTCGGGCATCGTCTCCAGCTTCGCCGAAACCCGGTTCGCGCTCGACGACCCGAGCCCCAACCGAATCGCACTCGACCTCGCTAGGGTAATGCGGACCGAATACCGGATCGACGATTTCCAGCAGAACTACTTCGTCATCCCGAGCTTCGACGAGTTGCTGCGGCTGACGGTAGAGACGGACCTCGCGCCGCTGTACGAGGAACTGAAGGCGCTGCCGGATATTCCGGTCGCGCGGGTCGAGCCGGGTGATGTCGTGCTGACGGCGGGTACGCAGGACTACGCGAACGCGAAAGTGGCCGCCGAAACCGCATAGGCGTCCCCCGAGAGGCTACCACCCCGGCGAAGGCCGGGGCCCAATTGGAATGGCGGACCGGTCTATCTCGAAGGTTCGCCCAATTGGGCCCCGGCCTCCGCCGGGGTGGTGCCGGAAGTGGGGTGAGGGCAACCTTTGCGAACATGCTTCTGGGGGGCATGGCTCCCTCAGATATCCAAAGCCCACCCATCACGCCCCTTAGGATCGAACGGCCCCTCCGCCACGAACCGCACCGCCCCAGCCTTCAACCGAAGCACACTCCAATCCCCCCGCCGGTCGACCGCCTCCAGCGAACACCCGCAAGCCTCATACGCCGCCACGACCCCGGCCCGCTGAGTCTCCAGCAACCCCGCCAGCACGACAGTCGCCCCGACATCCGAAATCGAAGCGATCTCCGGCGCCATCGACACCAGCGGCCCCGCCAGAATATTCGCGATCACCAGATCATACGGTGCCCGCGCCACGATCGCATCGTCCAGCGTCCCGTCCGCGACAACCAGATCGATCCCCTCGACCCCATTCAGCTCAGCATTCTCAGCCGTAACATCGATCGAGACCGGATCGATATCCGTCCCCATCACTGCCGCGTCAGGCCAGAGATGCGCCGCCGCGAACGCGAGCAAACCCGTCCCCGTCCCGATATCGATCACGTTCGCAAACGAAGCATCCGCCAACCCATCAAGCATAGCCAGACACCCGCTGGTCGTCTCATGATGCCCCGTCCCGAACGCCCTGCTAGCCTCGATCAGAAAAGCCCGCTTGTCCGCCGGCACCGCCCCCGAATGCGCGCCCGTATGCACAAAGAACCGCCCGACCGACAAAGGCTCCAGCCCGGCCTGGCTCATCGTCACCCAGTCCGCATCGCCCAGCTGCTCGACCGCGATTGTCGCCCCCGCCGCACTCGGCACCAGCGCGCGCACCGCGGCCACCGTATCGGCATCGGGCTCCTGCTCGAAATACGCATCGAGCCGCCACGATTCGACGTCGTCCTCGATCTCCTCGGTCGTCATCAGGACGGCGTCGCCCGGAATCTCGTCACCGAGATCGTCACTCGCATCGATCGCCTCGGCCTCCGCCCGCGTGCAGGGGAGGGTGAGCTTCCAACTATCGGACATAGCTCGCCCCATTCACGTCGATCACCGACCCCGTCATCGAAGCCGGCGCCTCGAGCGCGCAATAGCGTGCGACCGACGCGACCTCCGCCGGATCGGCAACCTTGCCGAGCGGAATATCCGCCAGCAGCGCATCGCCCCCGCGGCTCGCCAGATAATCTTCCGCCATCCCGGTCATCGTGAACCCCGGGCACACCGCAAACGCCAGAATCCCCTCGCGAGCATAGCCCCGGGCGATCGTCTTGGTCATCGCCACCATCCCCGCCTTCGACGCGGCATAATGCCAGTGCGCCGGCGAATCCCCGCGATACGCCGCGCGGCTGGCGATATTGACGATCCGCCCGCCGAATCCCCGAGCCTGCCAGTGCAACACCGCCAACCGGCAAAGCTCGGCCGACGCGGTCAGGTTGATCCGCATCGTCCGCTCCCACTGCGCGGTCCAGTCGTCGTCGGCGAGCGGCGATGCCTCGAACACCCCCGCATTATTGATCAGCACATCGATCGCGCCATCAGCCTGCTCCAGCGCCGCGTTCCACAACGCAGTGGCCGCCGCAGGATCGCTAAAGTCTGCAGGGATGCCGCTGGCGGTCCCATGCCCAATGACGGAGACGCCCGCGTCGGTCAGCGCCGCATGAATAGCCGCGCCGATACCGCGACTGGAGCCGGTAAGAAGAATGGTCATGCCTCAGCTCTAGCGCCGCAGGCTATGGCCGTCACCTGAGCTCAAGTGAGAAATGGGTTCGCGCAGAGGCGCAGAGGACGCAGAGGGCGGGCGCGTCGGGGCGAGGGCGTGCCAATACGGCAATTCTGAGGAACCTGCGGTTCTGCTACACTCTCTGCGTCCTCTGCGCCTCTGCGCGAAAAAGCTTTTCGCACGCCCTCCAGATTAAAGGACGCCCCCCTCAAGCCACGCTAGCCGAGAACCCGTCCGCCGCCCCGCGCAACACACCAAGCTGGTCGTCGACGTCACCGAACGCGTGGCCCAGCTGGTCGATTTCCGCCGCCACCGCCTCGGTATTCGCCCGAATCGTCGCGATCGTCATAGACATCGAGTCCGCCGCCAGCGCCGTCTCGTCGACCGCAGCGGTGATCGCGCTGACGGTGCGCGCCTGCGCCTCCATCGCGTGGCGGATGCGGTCGGCGCTGTGCTGCACCTCGGTCACCGTCGCCTTGATCCCCGCATTGGTCGCGACCGTCGCCGCGGTCGCCGACTGGATCGCGGCGATCTTGGCGGCAATGTCGTCGGTCGCCCGCGCGGTCTGGCTGGCGAGCGATTTGACCTCCTGCGCCACCACCGCAAAGCCGCGCCCGGCATCGCCCGCCCGCGCCGCCTCGATCGTCGCGTTCAGCGCGAGCAGGTTGGTCTGCCCGGCGATGCTGCGGATCAGCCCGAGGATCGATTCGATCGATTTGGCATGCTCGCTCAGCGCCTCGGACACGCCAACTGCCTCGCCGGTCTGCGTGCAGGCACGGTCGGCGATGGCAGCCGCCGCCTCGACCTCGGTGCGCGCATCCTCGATCGCGCGGATAAGCCCGGCGGTGGTCTGCGCCGCCTCGCGCATCGCCACTGCGGACTGCTCCGCCGCCGCCGCGACTTCGCTCGCCTTGCACAACATGCTGCGGGTCGAGGCCGATGCCCCCGCCGCCTGCACCCGGATCCGTGCCCCCAGCGCAGCGGTGTGCTCGATCGACGCCGCAATGCTGCCCCGGAACTCGGTCGCGCGGGTCTGACGTTCGACCCGCGCCGCCTCGGCATCGCTCGCGCCGAGATGCGACGCCATGATGTCCGCCTCGATCAGCGCCAGCCGCTGCACCACGTCGCTCAGCGTCCGCATCGCCGACATGTCCGCACCCAGCCGGTCGGCAATCAGGTTCAGGGTGACGCTGTGCGCAAACGCCAGCGACGAGAGCAGCGCGGGCAGGGGGATGCCCGAGCGATGCGAATCCTCCGCATGGCTGATCGCCATCGCCTTCCAGGCATCGTCGGTGGGCGCGCTATATTGCAGCCGGACATAGTTGCCGCTCGCCGTGATCCGCTGTTCGAGCAGGCCGGGTGTGAAATGACGCCGGATATGCTGCGCCGATTCCAGCGACAGATAATGCCGCCAGAAGGTTTCGGCGATCTTGCGGTGATCTTCGGGTTCGAGCAGCGCGCTGAGCGTGGCACAGGCCGGCTCGATCAGCCCGTCCCAGTCATAGTCACGAACGCGTTCGCGCAGCGGCCGTTGGTCGCCGCCCCAGTTTCGGGCCGGTGCGCGCGCGCCCTCCCGTGTCCGTTCGGAACCGGCAGGCTGCCCCCCGTCTTGGACGGGTGGGCTGGAAATCCTCTCCTGATGCTCGATCATCGCCCCCTCCTGAGGGTCCGTTATGCAGCGACCTTCGCGACGAAATCGCCTGCGCTGTTCTTGAGGTTGCCCAGCCGTGTATCCAGTACGTCGAAGCCGCGGCCGACGCCGTCGATCTCGGTCGCGACCGTCTCTGTATCCTCGCGGATCGCGGCGATCGTGGTCGACATCGAATCCGCCGCCAGCGCGGTCTCGTCGACCGCCGCGGTGATCGCGGTCACCGTCTGCGCCTGTGCTTCCATCGCATAGCGGATCCGGTCGGCGCTTTCCTGCACCTCGGCCACGGTCGCCTTGATCGAGGCGTTGGTATCGACGGTCGAGCGTGTCGCCGACTGGATCGCGGCGATCTTCGCGGCGATATCGTCGGTCGCCCGCGCGGTTTGGTTGGCGAGGCTCTTCACCTCCTGCGCAACCACCGCGAAGCCGCGCCCGGCATCGCCCGCGCGCGCCGCTTCGATCGTCGCGTTCAGCGCGAGCAGGTTGGTCTGTCCGGCAATGTCGCGGATCAGCCCCAGGATCGATTCGATCGACTTCGCATGATCGCTCAGCGTCTCGGACATGCCGACCGCCTGGCCTGCCTGCGCGGACGCACGGTTGGCGATCTCGGCGGCCGCCTCGACTTCGGTGCGCGCATCCTCGATCGCGCGGATCAGGCCGGCGGCGGTCTGTGCCGCCTCGCGCATCGCCACCGCGGATTGCTCGGCGGCGGCGGCGACTTCGCTTGCCTTGCCCAGCACCGCGCGCGTCGACGCCGAGCTGCGCAACGCCTGTTCGCGGAGCATGTGGCCCTCGTCGGTCGCGGTCTCGACCATCGCCGCGATCCCGTCACGGAACTCCGCCGCCAGCGTATCGCGCGCGACCCGCGCCGAATGCGTGCTGTACGAATTGTAGATCGCGACCGTGATCTCGCCTTCCAGCGCGGACAGCCGCATCAGCGTATCGATATAGACCGGCAGCTTGGCATCCGACCGGTCGACCCGCCGCATCAGCACCTCCAGCGCAGCACGGTCGCTCGCGCTGATCATCGACAGCAGGGCCATCGGCGACACACCGGCGACATAGGCCGCCGCGACGGATCGCTCGACCGACTCGATCCAGGCGCGCCCGCTCGTATCGAGGAAGCGATTGCGCAGGAACGTGCAGCCGACCTCGATCATCTGCTCGGTCTCGTGCGGTGCCCAGATCCGCTCGTCGGAGAAACAGCGCAGCCACTGCTCCCAATACGCCTTCGAGACATGTGTGATCTCGGGAGCCAGCGCCGCCCAGACTTCGCGGCTCGCGTTGCTCAGCGTCCCGTCGAAGTCGAAAACCCGCAGCCGTGCCGCGAGGTCGATAGAGGCCGCAATCGCGCCGGGAACCGGCAGGTCGGTGGTGGTCAAGACGATGGACTCCGGATCGGGTATGCGCATCCGGCGCTACAGCGTATGTCTTAAGGCCGGGTTAGGGATCGGTCGCACCGCGGCCTCCGCGCAAAATCATTTCGCATCCGTCCCGTCCGGTAATTCCGTCCGGCATCGTGGCTCCGGCAGCAGCACGGTTCGCGGTGTCATGGGTTATCGCACCGCGCCCAATGGGTTGCATCGCAGCACGCGGTGGCTAATAGGTCGCCCGATCTATATATTGTGAACCAAGATAATTTTGGTTCGTCATCTTCTGGTTCGAGGACTCCGCCCTTGGCATCGCGCAACCCGGCACGCCCGCTTTCTCCCCATCTGCAGGTCTATAAATGGGGCCCGCACATGCTGGTCTCGATCCTGCACCGCGCGACCGGCAGCGGGATGGCGACAGTCGGCAGCCTGCTGCTCGTCTGGTGGCTCGCCGCGATCGCCGCGGGCGATCAGGCCTATGCGACCTTCGTCGACGTGTTCACCACCGACACGGGCGGCCTCAACATCCTCGGCTACATCGTCGCGGTCGGCCTGACGCTGTCGCTGTTCCAGCACATGATGACCGGCATCCGCCACATGGTGCTCGATATCGGCGCCGGCTACGAACTGAAGCGGAACAAGATGGGCGCGCTCGCGACGATGGTCGCCTCGGTCGCGCTGACGATCGTGTTCTGGCTCTACATGGGGATCAAGTAATGGGTAGCGGTACGGCAATCGGTCGCGTCCGCGGCCTGGGCAGCGCCAAACACGGCGCGCATCACTGGTGGCAGCAGCGTTTGACGGCGGGCTCGAACCTGTTCCTCATGCTGTGGCTGATGATCTCGGTCGCGCGGATGCCCGGCTATGATTACGCCGCGGTCCACCTGTGGTTGCAGTCCGCCTGGGTCGCGGTGCCGATGGCATTGCTGATCTTCTCGGTATTCTATCACTTCCGTCTCGGTCTTCAGGTCGTGATCGAGGATTACCAGCACGGCGAGAGCCGTGTCGTGACGATGATCCTCCTCAACCTGTTCACCTTGACGCTGGGCGGCATCGCCCTGTTCGCGATCTTGAAGGTCGCCTTCTCCGGAGCTCCTGCGTAATGTCAGCTGCCTACAAGATCATCGATCATACCTATGATGCGGTCGTCGTCGGTGCCGGCGGCTCCGGCCTGCGCGCCACGATGGGCATCGCCGAGAGCGGGCTGAAGACCGCGTGCATCACCAAGGTCTTCCCGACCCGTTCGCACACGGTTGCAGCGCAGGGCGGCATCGCCGCCTCGCTCGGCAACAACTCGCCGGATCACTGGACCTGGCACATGTTCGACACCGTCAAGGGGTCCGACTGGCTCGGCGACCAGGACGCGATCGAGTATCTCTGCCGCGAAGCCCCGCAGGCGGTGTACGAGCTCGAACATGCCGGCATGCCGTTCAGCCGTAACGAGAACGGCACGATCTATCAGCGTCCGTTCGGCGGCCACATGCAGAACATGGGTGAGGGGCCCCCGGTCCAGCGCACCGCTGCCGCCGCCGACCGCACCGGACACGCGATGCTCCACGCGCTGTATCAGCAGAGCCTGAAGTACAACACGGACTTCTTCGTCGAGTATTTCGCGCTCGACCTGATCATGGAAAACGGCGTCTGCCGCGGCGTCATCGCGCTGTGCATGGAAGACGGCTCGATCCACCGCTTCCGCAGCCACCAGACGGTGCTCGCCACCGGCGGCTACGGTCGCGTCTATTTCTCGGCGACCTCGGCGCATACCTGCACCGGCGACGGCAACGCGATGGTGCTCCGCGCCGGCTTGCCGCTCCAGGACATGGAGTTCGTCCAGTTCCACCCGACCGGCATCTACGGCGCGGGCGTGCTGATCACCGAGGGCGCACGCGGTGAGGGCGGTTACCTGACCAACTCCGAGGGCGAGCGCTTCATGGAGCGCTATGCCCCGTCGGCGAAGGACCTCGCCTCGCGCGACGTTGTCAGCCGCTCGATGGCGCTCGAAATGCGCGAAGGCCGCGGCGTCGGCAAGAACGGCGACCACATCTTCCTCCACCTCGATCACATCGATCCGAAGGTGCTCGCCGAGCGCCTGCCCGGCATCACCGAGACCGGGAAAGTCTTCGCCGGCGTCGATCTCACGCGCCAGCCGCTGCCCGTCACGCCGACGGTGCATTACAACATGGGTGGCATCCCGACCAACTTCCACGGCGAAGTCGTCAACCTCGTCGACGGCAACCCCGACGCGGTCGTCCCCGGCCTGTTCGCGGTCGGTGAAGCGGCCTGCGTGTCGGTCCACGGCGCCAACCGCCTCGGCTCGAACAGCCTGATCGATCTCGTGGTGTTCGGCCGCGCGACTGGCCTGCGCATCAAGGACACGCTCAAGCCAGGCACGAGCCACGCCCCGCTGCCCAAGGGTTCCGAGGAACTGGCGCTCACCCGTCTCGACACGTTCCGCAACGCGTCGGGCGGTTCGCCCACCGCGCAGATCCGTCTCGACATGCAGCAGACCATGCAGAAGCATTGCGCGGTGTTCCGCGACACCGAGCTGCTGAACCAGGGCGTCGAGAAGATGGCTGGGATCTACAACCGGATGACCGACGTCGCCGTGAAGGATCGCAGCATGATCTGGAACACCGATCTGGTCGAGACGATGGAGCTCGACAATTTGATCGGCCAGGCGGTGGTGACGATGAACTCGGCCGCCAACCGCACCGAGTCGCGCGGCGCGCACATGCACGAGGATTTCCCCGAGCGCGACGACGCGAACTGGATGAAGCACACCATCACCACCTTCGACGGCTGGGGCGGCAAGGGCGGCGAGACCAAGATCGATTTCCGCCCGGTCCACGACTACACGCTCACCGACGACATCGACTACATCAAGCCCAAGAAGCGGGTTTACTGATGATCTGGGCCATCATCGCGATCGGGTTCCTGGTGCCCGTCGCGGTGGGGCTCCTGACGCGCTTCCAACCGATGATCGCCGGCTTCCTGTGGCCGGCGGCCGTCGCCATCCTGACCGCGATCTACGTCTACGGCATAGAAACCCGAGGCATAGGCGAAGAGCCCCAAAAGATAGCAATAACCTTCTACGCGCTCTTCTCGCTAGTGGGCGGAGTCCCCGGCGGCCTCGTAGGCTGGATCCTCCAGCACAAGCGCACAAACCGGGAAGCGTAAAGCCACCCAAACCCACGGGTCCCCCCTCCCTGAAAGGGAGGGGCCGGGGGTGGGTCGGCCGGCTCGAGCCACGACGGTTCGAATATGTGGAACCCGACCCACCCCCAACCCCTCCCTTCCAGGGAGGGGCGAAGAGGGTTCCGCGATCCCCGACCGCCGCGCCTAAACCGCGAACATCTCCCCCAACACATCCAGCACCGCGCGGAGCGTCTGCGCATCGATCCGCCCCAACCGCTTGATCAACCACCCCCGGTCGATCGTCCGCATCTGATCCGGCAGCACCAACCCGCTCGTCCCCTTGAACGTCACCGCCACCCGAAACGGCGCCGGATGGCTCCCCGTCGTCAACGGCGCGACGATCGCCGTCCGCAGATGATCGTTCATCTCGTCGGGCGAAACGACAAGGCACGGCCGCGTCTTCTGGATCTCGCTCCCGACCGTCGGATCGAGCGCCGCCAGCCAGATCTCACCCCGCTTCACGCGCCGCTCACCACGTCAGTGTCGCGTCGTCGGCAACGCCGACGCCGAGCCATTCCTGCTCTTCGCCGGTTGCAGCAAGTCCGGCGGCAGCGTCGGCCCAACCGTCCCGCGCGACCCGCTCGGCCGGTGTCGCGATCAGCTTGCCGTCCTCGACGCGCAGATCCATCGCCGCGCCGGTAGTGACGCCGATCGCCCCCAGGATCGACCGCGGCACGATCATCCCGGTTGAATTACCCATCTTCCGCAATGACGTCCGCATCGTAAATTTCCTTCTCCCGCACCGATACCATCAGTAGCGCGTGCTTACAAAGTTATAACGATATCCCGAATATGCTGATATGCCGCAACCCAACCGGAACCCACTCCCCCCGCAAAAGTTA
>JAJNQF010000455.1 GCA_021154945.1 Sphingomonas sp. | reverse complement strand
GTCGCCTCCGAAGCCTACCCCATCATCAAGACCGGCGGTCTCGCGGACGTCGTCGGCGCGTTGCCGGCCGCGCTCGCGCCGCATGGCGTGGCGGTGACCACATTCCTCCCCGGCTACCCCGCACTCGCCGCCGTCACCAAGCGCGCGAAAGTCGTCCACCGCTACACCGACCTGCTCGGCGCCGAAGCGCGCATCCTGAAAGCAAAGATCGGCGACCACCCGCTCCTCGTCCTCGACGCCCCCGCCCTCTTCGCTCGAGGCGGAGGCCCGTACGGCGACGCGACCGGCGCGGACTGGCCCGACAATTGGCGCCGGTTCGCCGCGTTCAGCCGCGCCGCCGCCGACCTCGCCTCGGGAGTCGTCCCCGGCTACGCGTTCGACATCCTCCACGCGCACGACTGGCAGGCGGCGATGGCCCCCGCCTATCTGCGCTACGCCCCCGGCCCGGCCAAGCCCGCCAGGACCGTCGTGACGATCCACAACATCGCGTTCCAGGGCCGCTACGGCTACGACATCTTCGCCGACCTCGCGCTGCCCGACATCGCCTTCGCGCTCGACGGCGTCGAATATTATGGCGGCGTCGGCTATTTGAAGGCCGGCCTCGAAGCCGCCGACGCGATCACCACCGTCAGCCCGACCTACGCCGCCGAAATCCGCCGCGCCGAATTCGGCATGGGCCTCGAAGGGCTTATCAACGACCGCGCCAGCCGCGTCACCGGGATCGTCAACGGTATCGACCCCGCCGTCTGGAACCCCGCGACCGACGCAGCCCTCCCCGCCCGCTACACCGCTCGTACGCTCGCCCGCCGCCGCATCAACAAACGCGCGATCGAGACACTGTTCGGCCTCGACACCGACGACGGTCCGCTGTTCACCGTCGTCAGCCGTCTTACCGGGCAAAAGGGCATGGACGTGCTCGCTGGCGCGCTCGACGAACTCGTCGCGCTCGGCGGCCGGCTCGCATTGCTGGGCTCCGGCGACGCGGACCTCGAGCGCGCGTTCCTCGCCGCCGCCGAACGCCACCCCGGCCGGATCGGCGTCCGCATCGGCTATGACGAACCCGTCTCGCACCTGCTGCAAGGTGGCGCCGACGCGATCCTGATCCCGTCGCGGTTCGAACCCTGCGGCCTGACGCAACTTTACGGGCTTGCCTACGGCTGCATCCCGGTCGTCGCGCGCACCGGCGGGCTCGCCGACACTGTGATCGACGCCAACGAAGCCGCGATCGCCGCCGGCGTCGCCACCGGCGTCCAGCACGACGGTGTCACGCCGGAAGCGCTCAGCCACGCGCTGCGCCGAACGATGGCCCTCTATGCACGCCCCGATCGCTGGGCCATGTTGCAGCGCAACGCGATGCGCGCGGACTTCTCGTGGGACGAGAGCGGCCGCCGCTACGCAAACCTGTATTCGAGCCTTCTGGAGCACGCATGATCCGCACCGTTTCGACCACGCCCTACACCGACCAGAAGCCCGGCACGTCGGGCCTGCGCAAGAAGGTGAAGGTCTTCCAGCAGCCGAACTACGCCGAGAATTTCGTCCAGAGCGTGTTCGATGTGGTGGAGGACAAGGCAGGCGCGACGCTGGTCATCGGCGGAGATGGCCGCTTCCTCAACCGCGAAGTCATCCAGGTCGCGATCCGCATGGCCGCGGCGAATGGCTTCGGGCGCGTGATCGTCGGTCGCGGCGGCATCCTGTCGACGCCTGCCGCCAGCCACATGATCCGCAAGCGCGGCGCGATCGGCGGGCTCGTGCTGTCGGCCAGCCACAATCCGGGCGGCCCCGACGAGGATTTCGGGATCAAGTACAACATCGCCAATGGCGGGCCCGCGCCCGAATCCGTCACCGACGCGATCAACGCGCGGACGCTTGAGATCGATCGCTGGCTGACCGTCGATGCCGACGACATCGACATCGACAGCGACGGTGAAGTCACGGTTGGCGACATGCCCGTCGAAGTCGTCGACCCCGTCGAGGATTACGCCGCCCTCATGGAAACGCTGTTCGACTTCGACGCGATCCGCGCCGCCAAACTGACGATGGCGTTCGACGCGATGAGCGCGGTTACCGGGCCCTACGCGACCGAGATCCTCGAACGCCGTCTCGGCTTCGCGCCAGGCACGGTCCGCAACGGTGAACCCCTCCCCGATTTCGGCGGCCATCACCCCGACCCCAATCTCGTCCACGCGCACGAACTCTATGAGACGATGATGGCCCCCGACGCGCCCAATTTCGGCGCGGCATCAGATGGTGACGGCGACCGCAACCTGATCATCGGCAAGCACCGCTTCGTCACCCCCTCGGACAGCCTCGCGATGCTGGCCGCGAACGCGCACCTCGCGCCGGGCTACGCAGGCGGGCTCAAGGGCATCGCCCGCTCGATGCCGACCAGCGCCGCCGCCGACCGCGTCGCCGAAGCGCTCGGCATCCCCGCCTACGAGACGCCGACCGGGTGGAAGTTCTTCGGCAATTTGCTCGACGCCGGCATGGCGACGATCTGCGGAGAGGAAAGCGCGGGCACCGGCTCGGATCACGTCCGCGAGAAGGACGGCCTGTGGGCGGTCCTCCTGTGGCTCAACATCCTCGCCGTGCGCGGCGAAAGCGTCGACGCGATCGCCCGCGATCACTGGGCGAAGTTCGGGCGCAACTATTACGCGCGCCACGATTACGAAGGAGTCGAGACCTCACGAGCCGACGCGTTGATAGCGGCCTTGCGCGCGAGCCTCGCCACTCTCCCCGGCCAGCAGTTCGGCGACCTCACCGTAGAGACCGCGGACGAGTTCGCCTATACCGACCCGACCGACGGCTCGATCAGCCGCAACCAGGGCGTCCGTATCCTGTTCGCAGGCGGCAGCCGCGTGGTGTTCCGCCTGTCGGGCACCGGCACCACCGGCGCGACGCTGCGCGTGTACCTCGAACGCTACGAACCGGTCGGCGGCGATCTCGACCGCGACACCGGCGAGATGCTCGCCAGCATCGTCGCAGCGGCGGAGTCGATCGCGGGTATCGAGCAACACACCGGCCGTAACGCACCGGACGTCGTCACCTGATGCGCCGTTACGGCCTGCTCGCGCTCTCCGCGCTGCTGGTCGCGGCATCGCCCGTGCCGCAGTCGCCTGCGCAGATGTTCGGCCCGCTGTACAAGGCGGTGCAGATGCGCGGGCTGTTTCCGGACTCGAAGACCTTCGCCGACGCGACGCCCAAGCGGCCGGCGAAGGCGATCCTCGCTGACTATGCGAAATGCCGCTGCGATGCAGAGCCTGCGCTGCGCCGGTTCGTCGCAGCGAACTTCACGATCCCGACGACGCCCGCCGCGCGGCCATCGGCCGAGCGGCTGACGCTGAAGGCGCACATCGACGCGCTGTGGCCGCAACTGACGCGCACGCAGACGAGCGTCCCCGCAGGCTCCTCCGCGCTGACCCTGCCGAAGCGCTACGTCGTCCCCGGCGGCCGTTTTCGCGAGATGTATTACTGGGACAGCTATTTCACGCTGCTCGGCGTCCAGCGCTCCGGGCGGCAGGATCTGGTCGAGGACATGATCGTCGACTTTGGCAGCCTGATCGATCGCTACGGCCATATCCCCAACGGCACGCGCACCTATTATCTCAGCCGCTCGCAACCGCCGTTCTTCTACCTGATCGCCGGCCTGTCGCGCGATCCCAGGACGCTCGCCACCCGTAACCGCCAGCTCCGCGCCGAACACGCGTTCTGGATGGCCGGCGCCGAGACGCTCAAGCCCGGCCAGCAATCGCGCCGCGCCGTCCGCCTCCCCGACGGCGCGCTGCTCAACCGCTATTGGGACGACCGCGACGATCCTCGCGACGAGAGTTACCGCGAGGACGCCGAACTCGCCGACCGCACGCCGTCGCGTAATCGCGGAGAACTCTTCCGCGATCTGAGGGCGGCGGCGGAAAGCGGCTGGGACTTCTCGTCGCGCTGGCTGGCCGACGGCCGCACGCTCGCGACGATCCGCACCACCCGGCTCGCGCCGGTCGACCTCAACAGCCTGATGGTCGGCATGGAGCAGGCGATCGCCGCGAACTGCCGGACGCTCGGCGACACCGCGTGCGCGACGTCGTACACCGCCCAAGCGACCGCGCGCACCGCCGCGATCCGCCAGCATCTGTGGAACGGCCGGTTCTTTGCCGATTACGATCTCGACACCAACCGCGCGAACGACTTCGCCAGCGCGGCGATGGCCTTCCCGCTATTCGCCAAGGTCGCCACCCCCGATCAGGCACGCGCGACCGCCACCGCACTCCGCCCGTTCGTCGGCGAAGGCGGCCTGCGCACGACGCTGATCGGCAGCGGCCAGCAATGGGACGACCCGAACGGCTGGGCACCGCTGCAATGGATCGCGATCCAGGGCCTGCGCGGCTACGGCGAAATCGCGCTTGCGGACCGGATCACCAAGGCCTGGCTCGCCTCAGTCGATCGCGAATATCAGGCGAGCGGCAAGCTGCTGGAGAAATACGACGTGGTCGAGCGCAAGCCGGGCGGTGGCGGCGAATACCCCAATCAGGACGGCTTCGGCTGGACCAACGGGGTCACGCGCGCGCTGATGGTGAATCGCCCATGACGCGCCGCCGCCGCAGCGCGCTCTACATGCCCGCGTCGAATGCGCGGGCGATCGCCAAGGCGCGAACGCTGGATTGCGACGTCGTCATCCTGGATCTGGAGGATGCGGTCGCGCCGGACGAGAAGGCCGCCGCGCGCGACCGGGTCGTCGACGCGGTACGCGAAGGCGGGTTCGGCGCGCGCGAACTCGTGGTGCGGATCAACGGCGTCGGCACACCGTGGTACGCGGACGACATCGCTGCGGTACGCGGCATAGGCGTCGACGCCGTGCTCGTGCCCAAAGTGTCGTACCAGTCCGACCTGGAGGAGATCCGCAAATCACTGGGCGAAGATGGCCCACCGATCTGGGCGATGATCGAGACCTGTGCCGCGATCCTGTCGCTCCCTGCGCTGTCGCAAGCGGCGTGGGGGTCACGGCTGACGGCGCTGATCGCCGGCACCAACGATCTCGCCAAGGAAATGCGGTGCCGCCTCGGGGCGGATCGCACCCCGCTGATCCCCGCGCTCACCGCAACCGTCATGGCCGCGCGTGCAGCAGGGATCGTGGCGCTGGACGGCGTGTGCAACGCGCTCGACGACCCTGCACGGTTTGGTGCGGAGTGCGCGCAGGGCGCGATGCTGGGATTCGACGGCAAGACGTTGATCCATCCGTCGCAGATCGACGCGGCGAATGCCGGTTTCGGTCCGAGCGAGGAGGAGTTGGCGTGGGCGCGGGCGATCGTCGCGGCCTTTGCCAAGCCGGAGAATGCGGGCAAGGGCGCGATCCGGCTGGATGGCCAGATGGTCGAGCGGCTGCATCTCGCCGAGGCGGAAGCCATGCTGGCGGGCTGAGAAAGACTTTATTCCTCCCCTGCAAGGGGAGGTGGCAGTCCGCAGGACTGACGGAGGGGTATCGCGCCATCGAGAGCGTGTCACCCCTCCGTCTGGCAAGCGCCAGCCACCTCCCCTCACAGGGGAGGATCGAAGACTTGGTTAGCCGTTTGCCTTTTTTCGTCAGGTCTCCCAACCCTTCTTCGCCGCCGCAGACTTCGCCGCCTCGCTACGCCCCGCCGCCTGCTTCCCACCACTCCGCGCAGACGCCTGCGTATCGGGCTTGCCCCGACCCGACCCGGACTTGTTGCCTCCGCCCGAATCCTTGTTCACCGTAGCCCAGGCCCGCGCCTCGGCCTCAGGCTCGGGAACACCCTTCGCCTCATAGCCATCCGCGATATGCGCGGCCTTGCGCTTCTGCTTGTCGGTGTACGCGTCCTTGTCGCCCTGTGGCATCGCCGCTCTCCTCGTCAGAGAGCTTCAACGCTCAGAACAACAGGTCGTTCAGCGGCCGATCCAGTCCGCCACTTCGGTAGCGACCTGGTTCGCCGCTTGGTTGATCCCGGCCGCAGCCGAGGTTGCATCGATCGCCGACACCGGCACGCGCGCCTCGAAGCGGCGCTTCTCGACCGACGTCTTGCCCGCGCGCATCAGCGACGCATCGTACGTCACGACCGCCTCGCGAGTCGTCGCATCCAGCCCGAACGACCGCAGCTCACCACCGAGCAACCCGCCCGGATCGCCGATCGACTGCGCCGTCGACAGCACGACGAGCCCGGTACGCGACGCGACCGTATCCGACACGAGCCGCGCGAACAGGCGAGCCGGCGGCTCAGCCCATTGCGCATCGGCCACATACGCGATCGACGTCGGCGTGGCCTGCACCGGCACGCGCGCGGTCGCGAGCGACTGCGGCACCACCGGCACCTGGATCGTGATCGACTTCGCAGTCGCCGAATCCTGGTTCTGGCCGACCGGCACCGACGAGACGCTCGTCAGCGTCAACAGCGTGGGCGGCGGTTTCGCGCCGAAGCTGATGCACCCGGCGAGTGGCAGCATCGCGATCAGGATGAGCGGTGTCTTCATGGCGTGCCTCACTTACCCTTGTAATCCGGGAGCTTCTGCTGCCCGATCAGCGAACTCGCACCCTGCTGGTCGACCTTCTCGGCGACCGACGACAATGCCGCCGCGGTCGTCCGCAGGTCGTGGACCAGACGGTTGGCCTCGGGGATAGTCGTCTTCGAGAACGCCTGCAGGCCCGGCCGCGCATCGCCGATCGCGGCGTTGAGCGTGTCGGCGCTCTGCTGCGCAGACGTGATCGCCTTGTTCAGGTTCGCCATTGCCGGCTTGACCTCCTCGGACAGGACGCCGTTGGTGGTCTTGGCGAGCACGCCGAACTGCTGCGCGGCATCGCCCGCCTGCTGGATCGCGACGCGGGTCTGCGCGAGCGTCGCGGCGATCTCCGGACCACGATCGGCGAGCGCATCGGTCAGCCGGTTGGTGTTCTCGAGGATCCCGGCAATCGAAGCCTGGTTGCGGTCGGTCAGCAAGCCCGTAAGGCGCTCGGTCAGCGTCGACAGGCGCTCGAGCAACTGCGGCGCCGAGTTCAGGATCGCGCCGAGGCCGCCCTGCTTGGTGGGGATGACCGGCACGCCGTACGGGCAAGGCTGGCCATTGACGTCGGGGCACGCGACCGGCGGCGCACCTTTACGCGCACCATCGAGCGAGACCTGACTGACGCCGGTGAAGCCGACGCCCGAAATCGACGCGGTCGTGCCCTGCAGCACCGGCGTCTCATCCTTGACAGTGATCCGGACGCGGACGAACTGCGGATCGTTCCTCCACAGCGAAATCGTCTTCACCTGTCCCGACGGCACGCCCGAGAACACGACGGCGGAGCCAGGCGCGAGCCCGTCGACCGACTGGCGGAAGAAGATGTCGTATTCCTTCTCTTCCTTGCCGCCCAGCCGCGCGATCCACACGGTGAACAGCGCCAGCAGGGCCAGCAGGATCAGCACGACGGCGCCGACTAGGACGTGGTTCGAACGGGTTTCCATCAGCGCGTCCTTGCTTCTTTCTCGGCGTATGTCGCGTCGGCGTCGTCCGGCGCGGACTGCTTGGACTGGACTTCGGTAGGATGTCGGGCCGCTTCTTCGTCGGCGCGCTCGTGCGCCTTCTGAGTCGCGACCGCGGCACGGCCGCGGGGCCCCTTGAAATATTCCTCGATCCACGGGTGATCGAGCGCGATCAGTTCGTCGATCGTGCCGACCGCGATGACCTTCTTGTCGGCCAGCACCGCCACCCGGTCGCAGATCGCGTACAGCGTATCGAGATCGTGCGTGATCAGGAACACCGTCAGCCCCAGCGTCTTCTGCAACGACTGGGTCAGCCCGTCGAACGCCGCCGCACCGATCGGATCCAGCCCGGCGGTCGGCTCGTCGAGGAACAGCAGTTCGGGATCGAGCGCCAGCGCACGGGCGAGACCGGCACGCTTCTTCATGCCACCCGACAGCTCGGCGGGAAACTTGTTGGCGGCATCCGCCGGCAGGCCCGTCATCACGACCTTGTACGACGCGATTTCCGCGAGCAGTGCAGGCGACAGATCAGGGTAGAACTCGCGCAACGGCACTTCGACGTTCTCGGCAACGGTGAGCGTCGAGAACAGCGCGCCGCCCTGGAAGAGCACGCCCCAGCGCTTGCGGATCTCGGTCGCTTCGGTCTCTTCACGGCCGATATTGGGCTCGCCGAACACCGTGACCTCGCCCGCGACCGGAGTCTGGAGGCCGATGATCGAGCGCATCAGCACCGACTTGCCGGTGCCCGAGCCGCCGACCACGCCGAGGATCTCGCCGCGCCGGACGTCGAGGTCGAGCCCCTCGTGCACGACCGAATCGCCGAATGCGTTCTTCAATCCCCGGACGGAGATGATGTTGTCGCTGGTATCGTCAGTGTTGCGGGGCATCAGTCCCAACCCAGCCAGGTGAAGAAGACCGCGAAGAACGCGTCGAGGACGATCACCAGAAAGATGCCCTGGACGACCGCGGAGGTGGTGCGCAGCCCGACCTGTTCCGCGTCCGATTCGACCTGCATACCCTGGAAGCAGCCGGCGATCGCGATGATCGCGCCGAAGACGGGCGCCTTGATCAGCGAGATATAGAGATCGGTGATCGGCACGACCTCGCGGATGCGCGCGATGAAGGTGACCGGCGGAATGCCGAGCTGGACCCAGCAGAGCAGGCCGCCGCCGATGATCGCGATCACAGACGCGTAGAAGCCGAGCAACGGCATCATCACGATCGCCGCGAGCACGCGGGGCAGCACCAGCGCCTCCATCGGCGAGACGCCGATCGTGCGCATCGCGTCGATCTCCTCGGTCAATTTCATCGTGCCGAGCTGCGCGGCGAAGGCCGAGCCAGAGCGACCGGCGACCATGATCGCGGTCATCAACAGGCCGAGTTCGCGGATCGTCAGGCGGCCGACGAGATTGATCGTGAACACTTCGGCACCGAACTGGCGGAGCTGGACCGCGCCCTGCTGGGCGATGACCATGCCGATCAGGAAACTCATCAGCCCGACGATGCCGAGCGCGGCGACGCCGACCACCTCGAAGCGCTGAACGACCGCGTTGAAGCGGAAGCGCTGCGGGTGACGGATGACGCTGCCGAACGCGACCGTGGTCGCACCGAGGAATCCGAGCAGCCCGAGCATCGTCTTGCCCGACAGCACGACTGCATCGCCGATCTCGCCGAGCACGCGGCTGACCGCGCTGACCTTGGCGGGCTTGGCCGCGAGCGGCTGGTCGGAGGCGACGACCTGGTCGAACAAAGCCTGGTCATTGGCGTCGAGCCCGTCGATCGTCGCATCGTTGCGCGCGGCAAAGCGGTGGACGATCCAGGCCCCGATCGTGTCGATCCGGTCGACCCCGCTCAGGTCGACACGCTTGACCGACGACGCATCGACCGCCTCGAGCCGATCGGGCAGATTGCCGATCTTTGCGAGCGACAGATCGCCGGTAAAGCGAAGCGTGCCGGTATCGGCACCGTCCTGCTGGAAATCGGCCATCGCGCTCATCGGGGGCACCTTTGCGGCAAAGTGACTGGATCGGCAAGATGAATGCGGCGTAAGTCGCGACGATGACCGAATTGCCTCCTGCCAGCCCGCCGCCCGGCCAGCCCACCGTCCACCTTGCCATCTACGACATGGACAAGACGATCACGCACATGCCGACCTGGACGCCGTTCCTGCTTCACACCGCGAAGAAAGGCGGCGCGCCGTGGCGGCTGGCGCTCGTCCCGTTCGCCGGAGTCGCCGCGCTCGGTTATGTCGGCAAGCTGATCAGCCGCGGCCGGCTCAAATATCTGATGCAGCGGATGATGCTCGGCAAGCGCATGACCCCCGCCGAAGAACGCCGAGCCGCCGAAGCCTTCGCCGACCGCGTGATGCGCGACGGCGTGTTCGCGAGCGCCCGCGCGCAGATCGAGGCCGACCGCGCCGCCGGCTACCGGCTGGTCATGGCGACCGCATCGTACCGATTCTACGTCGAGGCGATTGCGCGGCGACTGGGCTTCGACGCGGTGATCGGCACCGAGAGCCTGCGCGACCGCGACGGCGTGCTGCTCGCCGGCATCGAAGGCGAGAATTGCTACGGCCCGGCCAAACTGCGGATGATCCAGGCCTGGATGGACCGCGAAGGCATCGCCCGAGACCACGCCCACGTCCGCTTCTATTCCGACCATGTCTCGGATGCCCCGACGTTCGAGTGGGCGGACGAACCCTTCGCGGTGAATGCGCACGGGCCATTGCGGTTGCTGGCGAAGGCTAAGGGCTGGCCGATGCCGGATTGGGAGCGGTAGCTCCGTCGTGCGGCGAGTGACAGCTGCCAGAACCTACTTGATAACTATCGCCCAGTTGTGGACATTGACGCGGTACGCGATGGTAGCTGTATGGTCTCGAAACCGACAACGAAGCGCCGCAGGTGGATTTGGGTTGCTATAGCGTTTGCTGTAGCAATATCCCTGTTCTCTGCGGGTGTAATCTATGGCCGCTGGCTGATCACGAGTGGAGCTTGTGATCCGAGCGGTTGCCGATGGCCTTAGTCCGCTCCCCACCAATCCCGGACATGCCCGCAACGCGATCATAATCAGGAATGCCGTTCGCTTCGCAACGTGGCTCAAGTCGGGCATAAGGCTACCGATATGAGGGGTCGGCGCGTTGGCGGAGGGAAGGCTTAGGCGAGGTTGGGGTTGGCTGCTTCTAGCCACGCTCACGCTCTCAACCATCGGCGATGAAATCTCGCTCATAACCCTGATGCTTCGTACGGCCGGTGATCGCACACCATTCG
>JAJNQF010000417.1 GCA_021154945.1 Sphingomonas sp. | reverse complement strand
GGATGCTCCTCCTCGGCCATCTGCGCGAAGATGCTCTCGGCGATGTTGTTGTTGCCGCGCCAGTCGGTCGCCCGCTCGGCATAAGTGAACTGGTCGAGATAATGCCCGCCGGTCTCGGCCGCGAGCCGGTGCGAGACCGCGTAGACGGTGCGCGGATCGTCGACCATGTGGATCTCTCCGCCGTGGAAGCGGATCGCGTCGAGCTTGGGCTTGGCGGTCGTCGCGGGCACTACGGCGATGAACCGCAAGCCCAGCATCCGGGCGAAATACGCCTCCGACACCGCGGTCGACCCCGACGAGGACTCGATCACCGTCGTCTCCGGGCCGATCCATTCGTTGCACAGCGCATACAGGAACAGCGACCGCGCGAGGCGGTGCTTGAGGCTGCCGGTCGGGTGCGAACTCTCGTCCTTCAGGTACAGCACGATGCCCGGATACCGCGGCAGATCGACGCGGATCAGGTGCGTGTCGGCGGACCGGTTATAGTCCGCCTCGATCCGCCGCACCGCCTCCGACAACCAGTGCCGGTGGACGTGCTTCGTCACCCTTGCAGCCCGTGACGGACCAGCATCGCGGTCGGCTCGGGATCACGCCCGCGGAACGCGCGGAAGCTCTCTGCCGCCGGCCGCGTCGCCCCCCGCGCGAGCACTTCCTCGCGGAACCGGTCGCCGGTCTTGCGATCGACGAGACCCGCCTCCGCGAACGCCTCGAAGCCGTCAGCAGCCAGCAGTTCGGCGTAGAGATAGCTGTAATAGCCGGACGCATAGCCGCCGGCAAAGATGTGGCTGAACGCATGCGGGAAGCGGTGCCATTCCGGCGGGCGGATCACCGCCACCTCGTCGCGCACCGCCTCGATCACCTCGATCGGATCGCTGCCCATCGTGCCGAGATGGAGCAGCAGATCGAATAGCGCGAACTCGACCTGGCGCAGGATGAACATCCCCGCCTGGAAATGCCGCGCCTTCACCATCCGCTCGAACAGGTCGGCGGGGAGCTTCTCGCCGGTCTTGTAGTGGCCGGACATGCCGGTCAGCACGTCCTTGTCCCAGGCGAAATCCTCCATCAACTGGCTCGGCAGCTCGATCGCGTCCCATTCGAAGCCGTTGGTGCCGGCGATGCTCGGCCGGTTCACCTTGGTGAAGAGCAGGTGGATGCAGTGCCCGGTCTCGTGCAGCAGCGTGGTCACGTCGTTGTGGCTCAGCAGCGACGGCGTCTCGCCACCATCCGGCGCGAAGTTACAGACCAGATACGCGACCGGCACCGTCACGGTATTGCCGTCGTGCAGCCGCGGCCGCGCCTGCGCCATCCACGCACCGCCACGCTTGCCGGTGCGCGCGTGAAGGTCGAGATACAGCCCCGCGAACACCGTCCCGCTCTCGTCCACCACGTCGAAGAACCGCGCGTCATCGTGATACAGCGAGACATCGTCACGCTCGACCAGCTTGATCCCGAACAGCCGCTGCATCAGCGTCTGCCAGCCCTCCATCACGCGCTCGACCGGGAAATACGCCTTCACCACCTGCGCATCGACCGCATAGCGATCCTGCCGCAGCCGGTTCGAGACGAACCCCGCATCCCACGGCTCGAAATCCGCGATCCCGAGTTGCTCGGCCGCAAACGTCTTCAGTTCAGCCAGATCGCGCTCCGCCGCCGGCTTCGCGCGCCGCGCCAGATCGCGCAGGAACGCGATTACCTCGGCGCCGTTCGGCGCCATCTTGGTCTCCAGCGACCACGCGACCGGATCGGTGAACCCGAGCAGCTTCGCGCCCTCATGCCGCAACTCGAGAATACGTGCGATACGCGCGCTATTGTCGAACTCGCCCGCGTTCGGCCCCTGGTCCGACGCGCGCGTCGCGAACGCGCGGTACATACGCGCGCGCAACTCGCGGTTCTCGGCGAAGGTCAGCACCGCGTTGACGCTCGGCTGCTGCAAAGTGACGAGCCAGCCTTCCAGCCCCTTAGCCTTGGCGGCATCCGCGAACATTGCCTTGTCCGCGTCCGAGATCCCGGCGAGATCGGCCTCGTCTGTCACCAGTTCGGACCACGCATCGGTCGCATCGAGCACCGCGCTGCCGAACTCGTTCGACAATCCCGACAGCTCGACCGAAATCTCGCTGAACCGGTCCCGCGCCTCCGGCTCCAGCGCCACGCCCGACAGCGTGAAGTCGCGGATCGCCTGCTCGACCGCGACCCGGTCCTCGGTCGGCAGGCCGGCAAACTCAGGCGACACGCTCAGCGCGACGAACACCTCGTACAAATCGCGGTTCTGCCCGACCTTCATGTCGTTCTCGACGAGCCGCTTCTGCCCCTCCGAATACGCCGCACGCAGTTCGGGCGTGTCCGCGACGCCGTGCAGATGCGACACCGCCGACCAGATCGCGCCGATCTCGGTATTCGCGCGCTCGTACGGCAGCCACGCGCCCGCGAGATCGGTCGGCCGCGCGGTCGTCAGCGCCTCGACCATCGCCTCATGCCGCGCGATCGCCTCGTCGAGTGCCGGCGCGATCTGGTCGGGCGAGAGCTCCGCAAAACGGGGCAGCGACAGCGTATCGAGAAGCGGGTTCGTCGGGGCAGTCATGGGAAATCCTTCAGCATTCGACGACGTTGACGGCCAGGCCACCAAGCGACGTCTCCTTATATTGCGAGCGCATGTCCTCACCGGTCTGGCGCATCGTCTCGATCACCGCATCGAGGCTGACGATATGGCGACCGTCCCCCCGCAGCGCCAGATAGGCGGCGTTGATCGCCTTGATCGCGCCCATCGTGTTGCGCTCGATGCAGGGGATCTGAACCAGCCCGCCGATCGGATCGCAGGTGAGTCCGAGGTTGTGCTCCATGCCGATCTCAGCCGCGTTCTCGATCTGCGCGTTGGTGCCGCCGAGCGCCGCGACCAGCGCACCCGCCGCCATCGAGCAGGCGACGCCGACCTCGCCCTGGCACCCCATCTCCGCCGCGGAGATCGACGCGCGCTTCTTATAGAGGAAGCCGATCGCCGCCGCGGTCAGCAGAAAATCGTGCGCGCCCTTCGCCGTAGGGTCCTTGGTGAACGTCTCGTAGAAGCGCAGCACCGCAGGCAGCACGCCCGCGGCGCCATTGGTCGGCGCGGTGACGACGCGGCCACCCGCCGCATTCTCCTCGTTCACCGCCAGCGCATACAGGCTGACCCACTCGAACACCGCGGACGGATCCGCCGCGGTATCGCGCGCCTGCAACCCTTCGAACAGCGCCTTCGCCCGACGCGGCACCTTCAGCCCGCCCGGCAGGATACCGCCCTGCCGACAGCCACGATCGATCGACGCGAACATTGCACCCCGGACCGCATCGAGAAACGCATCGGTCTCGCTGTCCGGCCGCCACGCAATCTCGTTCTCGCGGACGATATCGGCGATCGTCATCCCGGTCGCATCGCCGGTCGCGAGCAGTTCCGCGCCGGACGAGAACGGCCGCGGCAAGAGGATGTTGGCCTTGACCGGCCCCGACCCCGCCTCGACGATCGCGCCGCCACCGATCGAGAAATAGGTCCGCTCGACGGTGCGCCCGTCGCTGAACGTCGCTGTGAACGTCACTGCATTGGGATGCCCCGGCAGGAACGTCTGCGCATGGAACAGCAGATGCTGGCTCTCCTCGAACCCGATCTCGACCTGCTCGGCCAGCATCAGCCGCCCGCTCGACCGGATAGCCGCCAGCCGCACCGGGATCAGGTCGGGATCGATCGTCTCGGGCTGCGCACCACTCAGGCCCAGCATGACCGCGCTGTCGGTCGCATGCCCGCGCCCGGTCAGCGCCAGCGAACCATACAAGTCGACGCGCACCGCGACCGGCTGCTCGTCCGCGACCAGATCCGCGAACAACCACGCCGCGCGCATCGGCCCGACGGTATGCGAACTCGACGGTCCGATCCCGATCGTGAAGAGGTCGAGAATGCTGATCGCCTGGTGGCAATCGGGGCGAGCGCGCGTCTGCTCGTCGGGGCGGTCGAAGGTCAGGGGTGTCATCGGAACTCAGCGTGCAGAGGACAGGGCGAGCACCAGACGTTTGGTGACGCGATCGCCGCCGTTCGTCATCGCGAGGTTTGCCGTAGCGTCCATCAACAAGGCATCCTTCAAGCCACCATCCCCGACCGGCGTATCGCCCCGCACTTTTACCGCAGGCGCGACGGGGGGCGACGACCGCTCGCTCGACCCCGTCGCCGCCATGCACGGAATTCGGATCGGCGTCACCGTGTGACGACGCACGCCGGGAACTGACAGTCGAATACGTCCACCGCAAAGTTCGCTGTCGATGACACCGATACCAGGCTCCAGTGCGATGAACTATTATTCATGATTCCATCCGTTGATCGCGCAACTGGGACATTGATGTAAAGCAATCAGAATGAATGCATCTCGTCACATTGAGCCTATCAATATCGCATTATCCGAATTATCAGTCCGCAAGGCTATTTCTGCGGTTGAACTGAATGTCTCACGTCGTTACGGCGTCGGCAGATCATGGAGTGCAATATGGCCGAAGATACCACCGACCTGAATGCCGTCGAACTCGCAACCGAGCTGACGATTGCTTGGCTCGGCAACCCCAATACCCGTAGCTCCGCGGAAGACGTACCCGCGTTTCTCGGCAAGATGCACGAGACCGTGTCTGCGTTGCTCGGCAGTGCGACCGAAGCCCCGGTTGCCGAGGCACCGACCGAATATACGCCTGCGGTCACCGCGCGCAAATCGCTCGCGTCGAAGGATCACATCATCTCGATGATCGACGGCAAGTCGTACAAGACGTTGCGCCGTCATCTCGCGACGCACGGCATGACGCCCGCCGAATATCGCGAACGCTATGGCCTGAAGCCCGACTATCCGATGGTCGCCGAGAATTATTCCGAAAGCCGTCGTGCGATGGCGAAGAAGATCGGCCTGGGTCGCAAGCCTGGTCCGCGCAAGACCGACACGGCGTCCGCGCCCGCTACGGCTGCCACGACGCGCAAGCGCAAGACCGAAACCGCCGCCGCAGAGTAAATCTCGGCAGGTCGTCTACGCTAACGAGACCGGCGCCTCGCGGCGTCGGTCTTTTTTTCGTCGAAGTCGTCGCCCGGTCGGTCGCTTACCTGCCGAACGAGCCGCGGCGATACAGCAGCGTGATCGCAACGCGACGGTTACGTGGATCGTGCGGGTCCTTGACGATCAGCGGCTCGCGGTCGGCCACGCCTTCGATCCGTTCGAACCGTGCTTCCGGCGTGCCACCCGACAACAGGCGGCGACGCGTCGCCTCCGCACGGCCCGATGCCAGCATCCAGTTGTTCATCGCCCGCGGATCGCCATACGGCACGCTGTCGGTATGCCCGCGGATCATGATCGGGTTCTGCATGCCCGAAATCGAGCCCGCGATCATGCCGATCAGTTCGCTGGCCTGCGGATCGAGCGCGGTCGTGCCCAGCGCGAACATCGAATAATCGGCGTCGTCGACCAGGTCGATCCGCATGCCGTCCTGGGTCCGCACGAACCGCACATGACTGGCCAGCCGCGAGAGCTTGGCCGATCCTTGGATCTGGCTCAGCACGCGCTTGCGCATCGCCTCGAAATTCTTGCGATCCTCGCTGGCGAGCGCCTCGCGGTTCTTGATCGATCCCTGCTCGCCGGTCCCGGTCGACGGACCGCCCTGCCCCGCATCGGGAATCGCGATCTGCGGCATGCTCGTCTGGCCCGCCTTGGGTCCGATCTTGTTCTTGTCCAGAATCGACTCACCACCGAACAGCGCGCCGCCGCCGATCCCCAGCGAGCGCGTGTCGATCAACGTCGGCGCGAAATAATCGGCGATGCCCTTGCGTTGCTTTTCGGTGGTCGCACCGAGGATCCACAACAACAGGAAGAACGCCATCATCGCGGTCACGAAATCGGCATAGGCGACCTTCCAGGCGCCGCCGTGATGGCCGCCATGCCCCTCGATATAGATCTTCTTTACGATGATCTTCGGTGGCTGGATGTTGCCGTGGGGCGCGCGGGCCATGCTGTCTGCCGCCCCCTACTTGCCGCGAAGACCGTCGAAGACTTCGGCGAAGCCTGGCTGGTTCTTGTGCGCGATGCCCGAGCGGGCAGCCTCGATCACCAGCGGCTGCGGATGACCGTGCAGCGAGGCGATGATGATCTGCTTGACCACGCCGTAGATCGCCGCATCGGCGTCGAGCACCTGGCGCAACCGGTTGGCGAGCGGCGCGACCATGCCGTACGCCAGCAAAACGCCCATGAACGTGCCGACCAGCGCCGAACCAATCATCGAGCCGAGGATCGACGGCGGCTTGTCGATCGAACCCATTGTCTTCACGACGCCCAGCACCGCCGCGACGATGCCCAGCGCCGGCAAGGCATCGGCGAGGCTGGTCAGCGTCCCGTGCGCGCTTTCCTCCTCGTGATGATGCGTCTTAATCGACTGATCCATCACTTCTTCGACCGCGTGCACGTCGAGCGTCCCCGACGACACCACGACAAGGCGCAGCGTATCGGCGATCAGGTCGATGAGGGCGTGGTCTTTCAGGAGCTTAGGGTATTCCGCGAAGATCGCCGAGGATTGCGGGTCCTCGACATGCGGCTCGAGCGCGATCGGTCCGTCCATCCGGAGCATCTTCATCAGCTTGCTGACCAGGAAGATGACGTCGAGATAGTCCTGCTTCTTGTATTTGGGGCCCTTGAAGACCTTGCCGAGGCCGGCGCCGAGCGCTTTGAGTTCCTTGCCTGAATTGCCGATGATCAGCGCGCCTGCAGCGGCGCCGCCGATGATCAGCATCTCGTGCGGGATCGCCTCCAGAACGGGGCCGAGCGCGCCACCCGTAAAGGCGAATCCTCCGAACACCATGACGAGGAGGACGACGATGCCGATGACCGGAAACATGGTGCTGGAAATTCCCCCTGGGCCGACAATGGCAGGTACGTAGCCAGAGAATTAACCGGATTTAGTAGCCAACCGGTTACCAGACGCCGCGCCCTGCCTAAAAAATATCGGTCGTCGAAACGTCAGCGAAGATAATCGAACAGCGACAGCGACGAGAGCTTCGAAAAGCTCGCCTGCGTCGCCGACAGGATCGTCATCGTCTTCTGCAACTCGACCACCGCGGTCGGAATATCGGTATCTTCCAGCGCAGAGCGGGTCGCTTCGCGGTCGACGCCGGTATCCTTCAGGCGCGACGTCTCCAGATCGACCCGTGCCGCGCGCGCGCCGAGCGAAGCCTGGACGGTCGACACCTGATCCGATGCCGCGCTGATGTCGGCCAGCGACGTATCGAGCGCATCCGGCGTGAAATCATCCGATTGCAACGCGGTCGCGATCGCGGCGAGCATCGCCAGCGTGTTGGTACCGCCCTCGATGCTGCCATCGGGGCGCGTCGTGCCACCGACCGTGAAGATCCGTGCCGCGGTCTCGTTCGCCTGCACGCTCTGGCCGTCGCCGATCGGGATACCCGACACCGGCTTGGAGGCGAGCGCATAGCTGCCGTCGGCGGCAACCGCCGCCGTGCCGTCGCCACCGCCGAACAGGGCCTGCCCGCGTGCGTCCTTGCCATTGGCGAGGCCGGTAAGCGTTGCGACGATCCCGGCGAGTTGTTCGCCGATGGCTTTGCGGTTTGTCGCGTTGAGCGTGCCGTTACGCGCCTGCGTCACCAGGGTGTTCGCGGTCTGGAGCTGGTCGCTGATCGCGCTGAGACTCGTATCGCCCTGCTTCAACACCGACGTAGCGGTGCCGAGATTGGCCGCATACGCCTTGTCGTCGGCGGTATCGCGCGCAAGCGTTGCGAGCCGCTGATAGGCGACGCTGTCCTGCGACGGCGCGGAAAAGCGCTTGGTCGTCGCGATCTGGGTCTGCAACGCATCCGCCCTGCCGGTGAGCGACGTCATCGTGCTCGCGGCACGATCGTAGAAGAGGCTGGTGGCGATCTGCATGGGCTTTACCGTAGATCGAGGATGGTCTGGAACGTGTCGCGCGCGGTCTGGATCACGCGGCTCGACGCCTGATAGGCCTGCTGGAAGCGCAGCAGGTCGACCGCTTCGCTATCGAGATCGACACCCGAGGCGGACGCAAGCGACGCGACCGCGCCATCGCGGATCGCGCCTTGCGCATCGGCGACCGTCTTGCGCTGTTCGAGCGCGGCGGCGTTGCCGGCAACGAGCAAGGTGGTCCGCGTCTCGAAGCCGCCGCTGGTGCGGACGGCCTGCAACGCCGACAGATTGGAGGCATCGCGCATACCGCCGGTCGCGCCGGCGGCGGCGATCCCGCGCGGATCGGTCAGCGAAACGGAGATGTCGGTCGGGCTGGTGCCAGTCGCGAACAACGCGGCACCCGGATTGCCGTCGAGGTCGCGTCCCTGCGCCTGAACCGCGTTGACCTGGGCGGTGAAGTCGCTGGCGATGCCGTTGAGCGATTCGCGCGCCGCGGCGATCCGCTGCGCGCCGTCCGCCATCCCGGCGAGCGCACCGCCCGTCGGCGACAGGTCGGACGTGACGCCGCCGCGTGTCACCGCGAACTGCACCGCGCCTTCGTCGTTGCGGGCGAACGACGCCTGCCCGCTTTCGTTACCCGCCACGAATACCGTGCCGGTCGCGCTGCCGAGCCGCACCGTCGCGCGCCCGAGATCGTCGAATGCCGTGCTGACATCGGTCAGCGTGCTCATCTGGTCGAGCAGTTGGTCGCGCTGATCGGCGAGCTGT
>JAJNQF010000429.1 GCA_021154945.1 Sphingomonas sp. | reverse complement strand
TGAGGCGCGGTGTCGTCAGCCAACGGGCCAACCCACCCCCGGCCCCTCCCTTCCAGGGAGGGGAGTTCGATTGCATTCGTCATTCTGCGGCTTCCTCTTGCGGGGCCATGTTGTGGCCGAGGAGTTTCAACACGTCCTCGGCGGCCTGGATTAGGTTGGTGCCAGGTCCAAAGATCGCCTGGACCCCGGCATCGCGCAGCGCCTGATAGTCCTGTGCCGGGATAACGCCACCCGCGATCACCTTGATATCCGCGCGGCCCGCCTCGCGGAGGTAGCCGATCAGTTCGGGGATGAGCGTCTTGTGACCGGCGGCGAGGCTCGAGGCACCGACGATGTCGACGTCGTTCTCGAGCGCGAGCGCGGCGGCTTCGGCGGGGGTTTGGAACAGCGGACCGGGGACGATCTCGAAGCCCAGGTCGCCGAACATCGACGAGACGAGGTTGGCGCCGCGATCATGCCCGTCCTGCCCCATCTTGGCGACGAGCATACGGGGTTTGCGGCCCATGCGGCGCTCGGTGGCTTCGACGCCGTCGGTGAGGCGGGTCCAGCGCGCGTCGTCCTCGTACGCGCCGCCGTAGATGCCGGATACGGGGGTGGGCTGCGTGCCGTAGCGGCCGAACACGTCCTCCATCGCGGAGGAGATTTCGCCGAGCGTGGCGCGGGCGCGGGCGCACTCGACGGCTAGGGCCAGGAGGTTCGTCTCAAATCCTCCCCGTTCCGGGGAGGTGGCGGCCGAAGGCTGACGGAGGGGGGCTTCCTCAGGCGTATCCGTATGGGGAGCCCCCCCTCCACCAGCCGTTGGCTGGTCCCCCTCCCCGTTCCGGGGAGGAATGCGCGCACCTTCGCGGAGGGCATCTAGCGCGGCTTGGCACGCGGCTTCGTCGCGGGTCGCCTTTACCCGGTTGATCCGTTCGATCTGGCCCGCTCTCACCGCGACGTTATCCACGTCGAGGATCTCGATCGCGTCCTGTTCGGCGAGCTTGTACTTGTTCACCCCGACGATGACGTCCTCGCCGCGATCGACGCGCGCCTGGCGCCCAGCCGCGGCTTCCTCGATCATCGCCTTGGGCCAGCCTGCGGCGACCGCCTTCGCCATGCCGCCTTCGGACTGGATCCGCTCGATCAGCGCCCACGCGCCGTCGACGAGCGACTGCGTCAGGCTCTCGATATAGTAACTGCCGCCGAGCGGATCGACGACCTTGGTCATCCCCGTCTCTTCCTGGATCACGATCTGCGTGTTGCGCGCGATCCGCGCGGAAAAGTCGGTCGGCAGCGCGATCGCCTCGTCGAGCGCGTTGGTGTGGAGCGACTGCGTGCCGCCCAGCATCGCCGCCATCGCCTCGATCGTCGTGCGCATGACGTTGTTGTACGGGTCCTGCTCGGTCAGCGACACGCCGCTCGTCTGGCAATGCGTGCGCAGCATCTTCGAGCGCTCGTCCTGCGCGCCCAATTGCGTCATCGCGCGGTGCCAGAGGACGCGGGCGGCGCGGAGCTTGGCGATCTCCATGAAGAAGTTCATGCCGATCGCGAAGAAGAACGACAGGCGCCCCGCGAACTTGTCGATGTCGAGGCCGGACGCGACGCCGTATTTCACATATTCCATGCCGTCGGCGATCGTGAAGGCGAGCTCGTGGAGCTGCGTCGCTCCCGCTTCCTGCATGTGATAGCCGCTGATCGAGATGCTGTTGAACTTGGGCATCTCGCGCGACGTGTAGCCGAAGATGTCCGAGATGATCCGCATGCTCGGCTCGGGCGGGTAGATATAGGTGTTGCGGACCATGAACTCCTTGAGGATGTCGTTCTGGATGGTCCCGTCGAGCAATTTCCGGTCGACGCCCTGCTCCTCGCCGGCGACGATGAAGAAGGCGAGGATCGGAATCACCGCGCCGTTCATCGTCATCGACACCGACATCTTGTCGAGCGGAATGCCGTCGAAGAGGATCTTCATGTCCTCGACCGAGTCGATCGCGACGCCTGCCTTGCCGACGTCCCCGGTGACGCGCGGGTGGTCGGAATCGTAGCCGCGGTGGGTGGCGAGATCGAACGCTACCGACAGGCCCTTCTGCCCGGCCGCGAGGTTGCGGCGGTAGAACGCGTTGGAGGCTTCGGCGGTGGAGAAGCCGGCATATTGGCGGATCGTCCACGGGCGGCCGGCGTACATCGACGCGCGGACGCCGCGGGTGAAGGGCGCGAAACCGGGGAGGCCGGGGTCGGTGGTGACGTCGTCCGCGGTGTAGAGCGGCTTGACGTCGATGCCTTCGGGGGTCGGCCAGGTGAGGTCGGCGCCCTTTACTTCCTTGGCGGCGAGCGCCTGCCAGTCGGCGAGCGTGGGGTTCGGTTTGTCAGTCATTACCTAGCACCTAGTTCCCCGGCGAAGGCCGGGGCCCAGCCCCTCAAATAAGTCGCGCGCAGGAGCGCGTTCGATGCTGCGCATCGAGCCTGGGCCCCGGCCTTCGCCGGGGAACGAGAAGAGCGGCGGGTCATCGCCCCGTGAACACCGGCTTGCGCTTTTCGAGGAAAGCACGACCGCCCTCCATCGAGTCCGCAGACCCGCGCGCGTCCCGCTGGTTCGCCGCCTCGGCCTGCATCGCGGTTGCGTAGTCCGTCTCGTACGCAGCAGTGATCGCCCGGCGCATCAACCCGAGCGCGACCGTCGGCATCGCCGCCAGCCGCTCGGCTAGCGCGAACGCCTCCGCATCTAGTGCGTCGTCCGCAACGACCTTGTGCACCATCCCCCAGTCGAGCGCCTTCGCCGCTGGCACCCGCTCGCCGAGCATCATCATCTCCGACGCGCGCGCGCGGCCGATCAGGCGGGGCAGCATCCACGACGCGCCGCCGTCCGGCACCAGCCCGATATTCACGAACGCCTGGAGGAAATACGCGGTCTCGCTCGCGACGCAGAAATCGGCGGCGAGCGCGAGGCTGCAGCCGATCCCCGCCGCCGGTCCACGCACGGCGCTCACCACCGGCACCGACAGATCGGCGATCGCCGCCATCGTCGGATTATAGCTGTTCGTCAGCGCCGCGAACGTCGCCTCGCCCGGATTGTCCGAGCCGAGCGCCC
>JAJNQF010000423.1 GCA_021154945.1 Sphingomonas sp. | reverse complement strand
TGAAGTCGCTGATAGCGCGGTGGAACACGAAGGGCGAGCATGTCGCAGGCTACACGGATTCTTACAGCCCTGGTCGGCGGCATCGCGATCGGCATCGCCGCGGCAGCCTGGTCGCCGGCGAATGCGCTGGCGGTGACGGCGGTGACGCAGCCGCTCGGTTCGGCATGGCTGCACGGATTGCAGATGGTGATCGTGCCGCTGATCGTCGGGTTGCTGGTCACCGGCATCGGCGCCACCGCCGAGGCGGCGCGGGCCGGACGGATCACCGGCCGCGCGATCCTGATGATCGTCGTCATCCTGTGGAGCACGACGATCATGTCGGCGTTCGTCATGCCGTTGCTGCTCGACCTGTTCCCGCTGCCAGAGAGCCTCAGCACGGCATTGCGCGCGGCGCTGACGACGGCGGCGCCGATCGGCACGGTGCCGGGGATCGGCGCATTCTTTGACGGGATCGTGCCGACCAACATCGTCGCGGCGGCGGCGAGCGATTCGTTCCTGTCGCTGACGGTGTTCGCGCTGGCGTTCGCGTTCGCGATCACGCGGCTGCCATCGGCGCAGCGCGCGATCCTGACCGGGTTTTTCCAAGCGGTGGTCGATGCGCTGCTGGTGCTGATCGGCTGGGTGCTGAAGCTCGCACCGATCGGGATCTTCGCGCTCGCGTACGGCGTCGGGGCACGGACCGGGACTGCGGCGTTCGGGGCGTTGCTCCATTATATCGTCTGCGTCTCGGCGATCGGCTTCATCGTCTTGCTCGCAGCCTATCCGGTCGGGATGATCGGCGGGCGGGTATCGCTCGGACGCTTTGCGCGGGCAGTTGCGCCGGCGCAGGCGGTGGCGATCAGCACGCAGTCGTCGCTCGCGTCGTTGCCGGCGATGCTGAAGGGGTCGGTCGATCTCGGCGCGTCGCCTGCCACCGCGGGCATCGTGCTACCACTGGCGGTCGCAATCTTCCGTGCGACAAGCCCGGCGATGAACCTCGCGGTCGCGCTGTACGTCGCGCACTGGCTGGGCGTGCCGATTGGTCCGGCGCAGCTGGCCGCGGGGGTCGCGACGGCGGCGATCACGACGATGAGCTCTGTGTCGCTGCCGGGGACGATCAGTTTCGTCGCGTCGGTCGCGCCGGTTTCGCTCGCCATGGGGGTGCCGATCGAGGCTTTGGGGCTGCTCATCGCGGTAGAGACGGTGCCCGACCTGTTTAGGACCGTCGGCAACGTGACTATGGATACCGCCGTCACCATCTCCGTGTCTGCGCGGTCCGATCACGGGGACGGCGCTCAGGAGATATCCCATGAAATATCGCACGCTCGGCCCTGATTTCGAGGTTTCTGCGCTCGGGCTAGGCTGCATGCCGATGGCCGGCATCGGCAAGGGCATGTACGGCGAGGCCAACGCCGACGAGAGCATCGCCACGATCCACCGCGCGATCGAGCTTGGCGTGACGCTGTTCGATACCGCCGAGATCTATGGCCCGCTGGTCAACGAGGAACTGCTCAGCAAGGCGATCCGGGGAAAACGCGACGGCGTCGTGATCGCGACCAAGTTCGGGTTCCGATACGACGAGAACGGGATGACCGGGGTGGACTCGACACCGGCCAACGTGCGGCGGGCCTGCGAGGGATCGCTGAAGCGCCTTGGCGTCGAGACGATCGACCTGTTGTACCAGCACCGCGTCGATCCGGGCGTGCCGATCGAGGATACGGTCGGCGCGATGGCGGACCTCGTTCGCGAGGGGAAGGTTCGGCATTTGGGGCTGTCGGAGGCGGGGCTCGACACGATCCGGCGGGCGGCTGCGACGCATCCGATCGCGGCTTTGCAGAGCGAATATTCGTTGTGGGAGCGCGGCGTGGAGGAGGCGATCCTGCCGCTGTGTCGCGAACTCGGGATCGGCTTTGTGCCGTATTCGCCGCTGGGCCGCGGGTTCCTGACGGGGCAGATCACGGCGCGGTCGGACTTGCCTGAGGGCGACTACCGGCGGAACGACCCGCGATATTCGGAGGAGAACTTCGCCAAGAACATGGAGATGGTCGCGGTGGTGAAGGGCATTGCGGATGCGCATGACGCTTCGCCTGCGCAGATCGCGCTCGCATGGTTGCTGGCGCAGGGCGACGACGTCGTGCCGATCCCGGGGTCGAAACGACGGATCACGCTGGAGGACAGCATGAAGGCGGCGGACATCACGCTATCGGCCGACGATCTGGCGAAGCTGGATGCGGCGGCGCCGCGGGGCGGGACGGCTGGGCCTCGCTACGGCGAGAAGGCGCTGTCGATGACGCGGATCTAGCGTCCTTGCGCCGAGCGGGGCGGATCGTCGTTCGCGGTCGTCGAAAACGATCTCCCCGCTACAGCCAGGCGAGCCCAGCCAGCAGCGCGCCCACCAAGGCGGCGGCGCCCGCGACCCACAGCAACCACCGCCGCCCGGTCAGCGCGGTAATCGAGGCCAACGCGATCGCCACCTGGATCGCGGTGACGGCCAGCGCGAGCTTCATATGCGGCCGCAGCGCTTCATCCGACTCCGCGTTCGCCGCCGCCGATTGTCGGTCGAGCGCCTCCGCCTCCCGCTTCAGCCCAGCGCCCCGCGCCTTGTACCGCGCGATATCGGCGCGGTGTGCGGACATTTGGTTCGCATCGGACGCGAGCGGCGCGAGATCGACCTCCATCTGCGCGATATGCCGCTTCAGATCCTCGGCCTGATAATACCCCCACGCATCCGACGCCTGAGCCTTGATCAGCACTGCCTCGTTCTTGTGGAGCAGGGCCTCGTTCTGTGTATGCCCACCGAGAAAACTGGTGACGGCGGCCAGGGTCGCCAGGATCGCAGTGAACAACGCGATGCGCTGGTCGAGCGCCTCACCACTGGCGGCTCGTTCCTCCGACAGCCGTTCGTGCAACCCGCGCACTTCGAAATCATCGTCCATGCCCGCCGCTGTGGCGCTCCGCGCGTGACTGGACCCTGATGATCGGGTGACATATCCGTCAGCGCGCCATGATCCGCACCCGCTCGATACTGCTCGCTCTCGCGCTACTCGCCGGCTGCGCGGCGCCGTCGGTGGAGACCGTTGCCCCGAGCGATCACTTCAACGGCACGCGCTTCTTCAACCCCGACGGCGTGCAGGGCAGTAGCGGCGAACAGAAGCAGGGGCCTGTCGGGCTGCTCCGCAATCTGGTGAAACCGCCCTATCGGAGTTGGCCCGAGGTTCCCGTAACCCCGTCGCGACCGCCCGCGCGCGTCGACGGGCAGACGATGCGCGTCACCTGGATCGGCCATTCGACCGTGCTGGTGCAGGCCCAGGGGCTCAATATCCTGACCGATCCCATGTGGCTCGAGCGCTCGTCGCCGGTCCAGTTCCTCGGCGTGAAGCGCGTCCGCCAACCCGGCGTGCGGCTGGCGGACCTGCCGAAGATCGACCTCATCCTGCTCAGCCACGATCACCGCGACCATCTCGACATGACCGCGATGCGAACGCTCTGGCACCGGGACAAGCCACTGATCGTGACGGGTCTCGGCAACGACCAAATCCTCGCCCGCAACGGCGTCCGCGCACTCGCGCGCGACTGGGGCGGGCGCGTGACATTGCGCCCCGGCATCGACGTGATCGTCGAGCGCGCGCATCACTGGAGCGAATACGACCCCGGCGACCGCGACAAGACATTATGGGCGGGCTTCACCGTGACGCTGCCCGGCGGGAACCTGTATTTCGCGGGCGACACCGGGCCGGGCGACATGCGCTGGGCAACGCAGGCGCGGGCGGCAGGACCGGTCCGGCTCGCGATCCTGCCGATCGGCGCGTATCATTTCGAAGGGCACGAGACCGACAACCACATCGGCCCGGACCAGGCGGTGACGGCGTTCGAACAGCTCGGTGCGGCGTATGCGATCGGCGTCCACTGGGGGACGTTCGAGCTGACGTCCGAGGGTATCAACGAACCACCGGACCACCTCCGCGCGGCGTTGGCACGCCAACACATCGCGGCAGACCGCTTCCGCACGCTGGAGGTCGGCGAGGCCTGGGTCATCGAATAACCGTCAGCCTCCCCTCCCTGGAAGGGAGGGGCAGGGGGTGGGTAGGCCCGCTCGAGCCACAACCGTTCCACGATCCGGAAACCGACCCACCCCCAACCCCTCCCTTCCAGGGAGGGGAGCAAGGCGACGCCTCAGACCGCCGCGCGCAACGCCAGCGCCCGCTCGAACACCGCGTCGAACATCTCCGCCGTCAGCACGCCGGTATTCACGTTGTAGCGCGAGCAGTGGAAGCTATCGATCAGGATGCGACCATCGGGCATCACGTGCTCCGCACCATGCGCGAACCGTGCCTTGGGTAGCCGCCCGCCGAGCATCTTCACCGCCGACTGGTGCGCGATATGCCCGAGCGCGACGAACACGCGCGCGGTCGGCACCGCGTCCGCCTGTTTCTCCAGAAACGGCCGGCAGGTGCGGATTTCCTCCGGCGTCGGCTTGTTCTCCGGCGGCAGGCATTTCACCGCGTTGAGGATGATCGCACCGTCGAGCGCCAGACCGTCCTCGGCCTTCGCGCCGTACGTGCCCGTCGCAAGCCCGAACCGTCCGAGCGTCTCATACAGGAACTGCCCTGCATAATCCCCGGTGAACGCGCGGCCCGTGCGGTTCGCGCCATGCTTGCCGGGCGCGAGGCCGATGATGCCGAGCCACGCGGCGGGATCGCCGAACGCAGGCACCGGCGCGTTCCACCAGGTCGGGAACTCGATCCGCAGATGTTCGCGCACCCCGACGAGGCGGGGGCAGAGCGGACAGTCATGCGGAGGCTCGGTCTTGGGCAGTGCGGAGACGGGCGCGAAGACGGCCGTGACGTCGACCTCGCCGGCCTCTTCGACGGTTTCGGGAAGCTCGGTGATGTAAGGTGTGGAATCCATGGGATTGCGCTAGGCGGACCAAATGTCGCCTGCAACCCCGCTACCGCCGATCGCGCAGGCCGCAACCTACGCGATCGCGCTCGGTTCGAACCGACGTGGCCTTCACGGAAGGCCCGAGCGCGAGATCGCCGCCGCGCTGGAGGCGCTCGGCAATGTCCTCGCGCGCTCGCCGACCGTTGCCAGCGCGCCGCTTGGGCCCTCGAACCGCCGCTACGCCAACGCCGTCGCGCTGATCACGTCCGCGGAAGACCCCGCTACCCTGCTCGTTCGCCTGAAGCGGATCGAACGCAGCTTCGGCCGTCGCCCCGGCCGCCGCTGGGGCAGCCGCGTGATCGATCTCGACATCATCCTCTGGTCTGGGGGCGCCTGGTCCTCGCTCGGACTCACCGTCCCGCACGCCGCGTTCCGCACCCGCAGCTTCGTGCTCGGCCCGCTCGCAGGCCTCGTCCCGACATGGCGCGATCCGCTGAGCGGGCGAACGATACGGCAATTGGCGCAATCGGTTGACCGAAAGCGGCCACGCGATTAGGTGCGCGGTCCACGATGGCGGGGGTCCGTAGCTCAGTTGGTAGAGCAAGCGACTTTTAATCGAGAGGTCCCGGGTTCGAGCCCCGGCGGACCCACCATCGACGGCACGCCGCCCGAAGGCGCGCAGCGACGCCTGCCCGCGGTTCTCGCCGGCGCATCCGTCGCGGCGGTCGGCATCGTCCTCATCCTGCTCGTCGGTCTCGCGGTAGGCCATTGGCCGTTCGCGTTCGATCGGTCGATCATACTCGGCCTTCGCGCCTGGGGCGGCCCGTCCTGGCTGCCAAAGGTCGCCGCGGACGTCACCGCGCTCGGCGGCGGCATCGTCCTGACGATCGTCGTTGTGATCGTTGCCGGCCTGCTGATCGTCCAGCGGCTCTGGCTGACCGCGATCGCGATCGTCGCAGCCAGCGTCAGCGGCAACATCATCGTCGAGCTGGTCAAACTGCACGTCGCGCGTCCGCGCCCCGATATTGTCTCGCACCTCGTTACCGTCACGCATATGAGCTTCCCCAGCGGACATTCGGCGAACAGTGCGATTATCTACCTCACGCTCGCCGGCCTCGCCTCGCAGGTGACGCGGGATCGCGCTACACGGGCGTATATGCTCGTCGTCGCGATCCTGCTCGTCGGCGCGATCGGGTGCAGCCGGGTGTATCTCGGCGTCCACTGGCCGAGCGACGTCCTCGCCGGCTGGAGCTTCGGCACGCTCTGGGCGCTAGCGTGGTGGCTTGCGACCGCCCGCGTGCGCACCTCAATCGGCGGCGAGCGCTAGCAGCGCCTTCGCCGCCTTCAGATGCGGCGCATCGACCATCCTGCCATCCAACTGGAGCGCGCCCGCGCCCGGATTGGCGGCGAACAGGTCGACGATCGCCTGCGCCTTGGCGCGCTCTTCGTCCGACGGCGTGAAGGCCGCGTTGATCACCGCGATCTGGCTTGGGTGGATCGCCATCATCCCCGTGAACCCGTCGCGACGACCGCGCGCGGCATAGGCGGCAAGTCCGTCCAGATCGCGGAAATCGGGATAGACCGTCTCGATCGCCGCCACCCCCGCCGCATGCGCACCGAACAGAGTCAGCGACCGCGCGAGCTGGTACGGCGCGGTGTACGATCCATCCGCCTCGCGCGAGGTCGCGGCGCCGATCGCCGCGGGCAAGTCCTCCGCGCCCCAGGTCAGCCCAACGAGCCGGTCCGTGACGCCGCCATAGGTCCCGAGCGCGAAGATCGCCGCGGGCGTCTCGGTCGCGATCGGCAGGATGGCGATGTCACCGCTGAGCTTTGCATCGAGCGCGGCGAGGCTTGCCGCGCCTTCCGCCTTCGGCAGCACGATGCCATCCGGATTAGCCGAGAGCACGGCAGCGAGGTCGTCGTCCGCCAGCCCCGAGTCGAGCGGGTTGATCCGCACGAACAGCGGCATCGTCCGCGGCTCGGCAAGGAACGCCGCGACGTGTTCGCGTGCCGCCGCCTTGCCAGCGGGCGCGACCGAATCTTCCAGGTCGAGGATCAACGCGTCCGGCCCCAGCCCGAGCGCCTTGACCATCCGCTCAGGGCGATCGCCCGGCACGAACAGCAGCGAGCGGAGTCTCACCGACCCTTCTCCGCCAGCGCGCGCTCCCACGCCAGCGCATCGCGGACGATCCCGTCGAGATCGGCATGGCGCGGCGTCCAGTCGAGCCTTTCCAGGATCGCGCGATTGTCCGAGATCAGCATCGCCGGATCGCCCGCGCGACGCCCCTCAAGGCGACGTTCGATCGTACGGTTGGTGACCTTGTCGACCGCATCGAGCACGTCGAGCACGGAGAAGCCCTTGCCGTAGCCGGCGTTGAGCGTGTGGCTCTTGGTCGGTTCGGCGATCAGCACGTCGAGCGCGGCGACATGCGCGGCGGCGAGGTCGGTGACGTGGATGTAGTCGCGCACGCCGGTGCCGTCAGGCGTGTCGAAATCCGTGCCATAGACACCGACCGCGTCGCGCTTGCCGGTGGCCGCCTCGACGGCAATCTTGATCAAGTGTGTCGCGCCGACCGTCGACTGGCCGCTGCGCCCCTGCGGATCGGCGCCGGCGACGTTGAAGTAGCGCAACGCCGCGTAGTTCATCGGGTGCGCCGTGGCGACGTCGCGCAGCATCGCTTCGGTCATCAGCTTCGACATACCGTACGGGTTGATCGGCACGGTCGGATCGCCCTCCGCGACCGGCACCTTCTCGGGCGTGCCATAGGTCGCGGCGGTCGACGAGAAGATGAAGTGCGGCACGCCCTCGACCACCGCGCTTTCGATCAGCGCGCGACTGGCGGCGGTGTTGTTGCGGTAATATTTGAGCGGATCGCTGACCGATTCGGGCACCACGACCGAGCCGGCGAAATGCATGATCGCGCGGACGCTGTGCTCGCGGATCGCCGCGCGAACCTTCGCATCGTCGGCGACGTTCGCCTCGACCAGTGCCGCGCGGCGATCGACCGCCCAGTCGAATCCGGTGACGAGGTTGTCGAGCACCACGACGTCATAGCCTGCGTCGAGCAGCGCCAATACCGCATGGCTGCCGATGTAACCGGCGCCGCCGGTGACCATAACCTTACCGTCGATCATACGCGTCTCCTCTTTGTTGCGCGGTAGCGGCTTCCTACATTGGCGGAAAGGAGATCGTTATGACGGATTATGTGACGCTGGCCGGCGGCTGCTTCTGGTGCACCGAGGCTGTGTTCAAGGATGTGATCGGCGTCGAGAGTGCCGAGAGCGGCTATATCGGCGGGACCGTGCCCAACCCAACCTACAAGCAGGTGTGTGGCGGCGACACCGGCCATGCCGAGGCGATCCGGATCGGCTTCGACCCCGAGCAACTCAAGATTGGCGACCTGCTCGACATCTTCTTCGCGACGCACGACGCGACGACGCTGAATCGGCAGGGCAACGACGTCGGCACGCAGTATCGTTCGGCGATGTTCCCGGCGGACGACGCGCAGAAGGCCGAGATGCAGGCGGCGCTGGAGCGGGCACAGGCGGAGTCGCCCAAGCCGATCGTCACGACGATCGAGCCGATGGACACGTGGTACGAGGCGGAAGGTTATCATCAGGATTACTGGGAGACGTCGGGCCGCTCGAACCCGTATTGCATGGCTGTGATCCCCCCCAAGCTGCAGAAGCTCCGCAAGAGCTTCGCGGCGCGGTCGAAGGCGGCGGTGAACGCGTAAGGCAGAATGGGTTCACACTAAGGCGCAAAGATGTAGAGCGTGGATAGCCCGTCCCGGCCTATCAAAACGCTTGAAACCTCTTCGCGCCTTTGCGCCTTCGCGTGAACCGATCTTGTTTTAACGATGCGCAGCACGGCGAAGACGATCGTTGATCGCTTCGCCGATGCCGTCGAACGGGATCGGTGCGACGGCGATCTTCGGGCTCTCGTTCGCATCGGCGGCGTGGAGCAGATCGAACAGCTTCGCGGCCGCTTCGACGAGGTTTCCTGAAGCGGATAGGGTCACGTCACCCGCAACGTCGCCAAAACCGATCAGCCACTCGCCCACGGTGGCTTCGGCCGCATTCAACCGAAGCAACTTGCTTGGTGAATAATGGCTTTCAAGCTGTCCGGGCGCGACCACGATATTCCCCCCCGGCGAAGGCCGGGGCCCGATTGGGGAACGGTCATGATGAAGCTCGTGCTCCG
>JAJNQF010000421.1 GCA_021154945.1 Sphingomonas sp. | reverse complement strand
CCAAGACCGCGAGCCCGCTCGGGCGGATGCTCGACGGGCTCTGCGACCACGGCGTCTTCGCGCTGATCTACACATCGCTGGCGATCACGATCGACACGCCCGAGGGCTGGATCCTCGCGTTCGCCGCCGGTGGCGCGCATGCGGTGCAGTCGAACATGTACGAAGGCGAGCGCGCGCGCTTCCATCGCCGGATCAAGGGCGTAGCGCTCGAAGCGCCTCCCGTCCCCACCGGCAATGCACTCGTCCGGTTCTACGACGGGGTCGCGAGCAGCATCGATCGCATCGCCATGCCGTTCGAACGGACGCTCGGCCAAGCAAGCGATCCGGTGGCCTTCGGCGCCAGTTACGGCACCCGCGCCGTCGCGCCATTGCGCTTGATGGCCTTGCTTACCGCGAATGTACGAGTATGGGCGATCTTCGTCGCCTGCTTCGCGGGCAACCCACGCATCTTCTGGTGGTTCGAGATCGTCCCTTTGACGCTCGTGGCCATCGTCGGGCTCGTCTGGCACCGTCGTGTCGAACGCGCCTTCGTTCGTAGTACAACGCCGCCGCGACCAAAGACCGCGTCGCGCATGCATCTTTCGTAAGGAACAGGGTCAGTAATGAATAGCATTCGGATCGCCGTGGTCGGCATCGGCAACTGCGCGAGCTCGCTCGTGCAAGGCCTCGAGCACTACCGCGAGGGGGCAAACGACCAGGTCGGCCTGATGCATTTCGACATGGGCGGCTACAAGCCGAGCGACATCAAGGTCGTCGCGGCCTGGGACGTCGATCGTCGCAAGGTCGGCAAGGACGTCGCCGAGGCGATCTTCGCCAAGCCGAACTGCACCGCGGTGTTCGCACCGAACGTGAGCAACACCGGCACGATCGTGAAGATGGGCAAGAAGCTGGACGGCGTCGCCGACCACATGGCCGACTTCAAGGACGACCGTACCTTCCTGGTCGCGGACGCTCCCGAGCCGACGCGTGAAGACGTCATCGCCGAGCTGAAGGCATCGGGTGCGGACGTGCTGATGAACTACCTCCCGGTCGGCTCGCAGGAAGCCACCGAATTCTACGCCGAGTGCGCGATCGAAGCGGGCGTGGCGTTCGTCAACAACATCCCCGTCTTCATCGCGTCGAACCCGGTCTGGGCAAAGAAGTTCGAAGACGCCGGTGTCGCGATCATCGGCGATGACATCAAGGCACAGCTCGGCGCGACGATCGTCCACCGCGTGCTGACCGACCTGTTCGCCAAGCGCGGCGTGAAGCTGGATCGTACGTACCAGCTCAACACTGGCGGCAACACCGACTTCCTTAACATGTCGAACCATCGCCGTCTCGAGTCGAAGAAGATCTCGAAGACCGAAGCGGTCCAGTCGGTCGCGGCCGAGCGGATGGACGACGATAACGTCCATATCGGTCCGTCGGACTATGTCCCCTGGCAGAACGACAACAAGGTCTGCTTCCTGCGCATGGAAGGCCAGCTGTTCGGCGGCGTGCCGATGAACATCGAGCTGCGTCTCTCGGTCGAGGACAGCCCCAATTCGGCTGGTGTCGCGATCGACATGATCCGTTGCGCCAAGATTGCCAAGGATCGCGGCATCGCCGGCGTGATCGACCCCGCCTCGGCCTATTTCTGCAAGCACCCGCGTACGCAGATGACCGACGATCTCGCACAGATCGAAGTCGAGCGGTTCATCAAGGCCGCCTGAGATGATCGACACGGCTGTCCTCCTCGCCGCCGGGGAAGGCAGCCGCCTTCGCACCTCCGCCCCGTACAAGCCGCTCTGCCCGGTGGCGGGGCGGCCGTTGATCGCCCACGCGCTCGAAGGGCTGGCGGAAGCCGGTTTTGCGCGGGCGATCGTGACGGTCAGCTATGGGCGCGAGGCGATCGAAGCGTATTTAGCGAGCCGGCGCTGGCCCCTTAAGGTCGAGACCGTGCTCGCCGACCACCGTGAGCCCAACGGCGTCTCGGTCCTCGCGGCGCGTGATGCGCTGGCCGGTGACGAAGCGGTGCTGGCGATGTGCGACCACCTCGTCAGTCCTGAACTTTACGCCCGCATGGCGAAAGCCGGCGCTGGCGGTGGTCTCCGCCTCGGCATTGACCGACGCCTCGGCCATGACTGGGTCGACCCGGAGGACGTGACCTGCGTCGCGACCGAAGGCGACCGGATCGTCGCGATCGGCAAGGGCCTCGAACCGCACGACTGCTACGACACCGGCGTGTTCGCGATCGGGCCTGCACTGTCCGATGCGCTGGCAACGCTGTCGAGCCCCTCGCTCACCGAAGGCGTCCGCCTGCTGGCCGCGCAAGGTCTCGCTCGGATCGTGGATTGCAGCGACCTCGACTGGATCGACGTCGACGACGCCCCTGCGCTTGCCAAGGCCGAGGCGTGGATGGCGACTAAAGCCGACGCGGTAGCGGCGTAAGCCATTGTTCTCCTGCGAACGCAGGAGCCCAGGATACCAACCGAAACGCTCCTGACTCTGGACCCCTGCGAACGCAGGAGAACTGTGGCTAGCCTGCGACCTCGGCCCGTGGATCAGGCACTTCGAGCGTCGCGCAGGTCCCGACCGCGGCGTTCTCGATCGTCACGGTCCCGCGGAGCTGGCGCGCGAGGCTGCCGATCATCCGCATCCCGAGACTCTTGCGCGATGCTGCCTTGAGGTCGAAGTCCGCCGGCAATCCGCCGCCTTCATCGGACACGGTCAACACGATCCGCCCGTCCGCGCTGCGCACCGAGACCAAAATCACGCCGCCATCGTCGCCATACGCGTATTTGATCGCGTTGGTGACGAGTTCGGTGACCAGCAACCCGACCGGGATCGCGACGTCCGCGCTGATCAGAATCGGTTCGATATCGCAGTCGATTCGGTGGTTGAGCGACTGCTCGCCCAGCCCCGTCGCGATCCCGCAGACCAGATCGTTGAGCGCGACGATGCCGACCTGATCGCCACGCCACAGCTGGTCGTGGGTCTGCGCGATCGCCGTTATTCGCGCCTGCGCATCGCCGAGCAGCCGCCGGATCCGCGGATCGTCGTCCTCCTGCATCTGCAGGTTGAGCATCGCCGAGACCAAAGCGAGGCTGTTCTTCACGCGGTGGCTGGCCTCCCGCGTGAGAAGCTCCTGGTGCTCCATCGCCTCGCTCAGCCGCTGTTCCGCCTGCTGCCGCTCGATCGCCACGCCGATGAGGTTGGCGAAGCCCTGCATGAACGCGAAGTCGGCAGGCTCGAACTGGCCTTCGTCGGGGCTATCGACCTCAAGGACGCCAAAGCGCTTGCCCGACGTCTCGACCAGCACGTTGATCGCGCGCCGGATCTTGTGGCGCGCCATGAACTCCGGCGTGCGAAACCGCTGCTCGTTGCCGAGATGGTTCGAGATCACCGGCTCGCCGGTCTCCAGTGCGAACCCCGCAGGCGAGCCGAGATCGGTCCGCATCTCGGTCGACCCGACCACCCCCGGCTCCCAGCCGATCCCCGCGCGCACCAGCAGGCTGTCCTGCTCGGGGCGATATTCGAGGAACTTGCAGTATTTCGACCGCATGCCCTCGCCGCACAGCTCGGTCGCGCGCTGCAGCATAGGATCCAGATCCCGCGCGCGCAGTGCCTCGATCCCGAAATCGGCCAGGATCGACTGCTGGCGAAGACGATATTCGAGTTCGCCAGCAGCGGGAGCGTTGGTACCGCCCGGGGGGTGTTCGACGACCGGCATCGTCCTCAGCGGGTCAGCTTCTTGTACGCCAGACGCGTAGGCCGATCGGCCGCATCGCCCATGCGGCGGCGCTTGTCCTCCTCGTACGACGCGTAGTTGCCTTCGAACCACTCGACGTGGCTGTCGCCCTCGAACGCGAGGATGTGCGTCGCCAGGCGATCAAGGAAGAAGCGGTCATGGCTGATGACCACCGCGCAACCCGCGAACGTCTCCAGCGCCTCTTCGAGCGCACGGAGCGTCTCGACGTCGAGATCGTTGGTCGGCTCGTCGAGCAGGAGGACGTTGCCACCCTCCTTGAGCATCTTGGCCATGTGGACGCGGTTGCGCTCGCCGCCCGAAAGCTGGCCGACCTTCTTCTGCTGGTCCGGCCCGCGGAAGTTGAACGCGCCGACATAGGCCCGCGTGCCCATCTCCTGCTTGCCGAAGCGGAAGATCTCGAGCTCGTCGGAGATTTCCTGCCAGACGTTCTTGTTCGGATCGAGATCGTCGCGGCTCTGGTCGACATAGCCGAGCTTGACGGTCGAGCCGACCTCGATCGTACCCTCGTCTGGCGTTTCCTGGCCGGTGATGAGCTTGAACAGCGTCGACTTGCCCGCGCCGTTCGGGCCGATCACGCCGACGATGCCGCCGGGGGGAAGCGTGAAGTCGAGACCGTCGAACAACAGCTTGTCGCCATAGGACTTGGTCAAGCCCTTCGCCTCGATCACCTTGCCGCCGAGACGTGCCGGCAGCTGGATCAGGATCGCGGCCTTGCCGGCGACGCGGTTCTCCTGCTTCTCCATCAGCTCGTCGAACGCACGGATACGCGCCTTCGACTTGGTCTGGCGTGCCTTGGGGGTCTGGCGCATCCACGCCAGCTCGTCGGCGATCGCCTTCTGCTTGCCGGCCTCTTCGCGCTCTTCCTGGCTGAGGCGCTGCGCCTTCTTCTCCAGATAGCCCGAATAGTTGCTCTCATAGGTGTAGTAGCGCCCGCGATCGAGCTCGAGCACCCAGTTGACGACGTTGTCGAGGAAGTAGCGGTCATGCGTCACGAGGATGACGTTGCCGGTATATTCCTTGAGGTAGTTTTCCAGCCACGACACGCTTTCGGCGTCGAGATGGTTGGTCGGCTCATCGAGCAGCAGGATCTGCGGCTTCTCCAGCAGCAGCTTGCAGAGCGCGACACGACGCTTCTCGCCGCCCGAGAGATTCACGACCGATGCATCGCCCGGCGGGCAGCGCAGTGCCTCCATCGCCTGTTCGAGCTGGCTGTCGAGCGCCCAGCCGTCGACCGCGTCGATCTTGGCCTGGAGCTCGCCCATCTCCTCCATCAGCGCGTCGAAGTCGGTGTCGTCCTGCGGATCGCCCATCTCGGCCGAGATCGCGTTGAACCGGTCGACCAGGTCCGCGACGGGCCGCACGCCATCCTTGACGTTACCCATCACGTCCTTGGTCGGATCGAGCTGCGGTTCCTGCGCGAGATAGCCGACGTTGACGCCTTCTGCGGCCCAAGCTTCGCCCGTAAAATCGGGGTCCATGCCGGCCATGATCTTCATCAGCGTCGACTTGCCCGAGCCGTTCGGCCCGATGATCGCGATCTTCGCAGACGGAATGAACTGCAGGTGTATGTTGTTGAGAACGGGCTTGTTGGCACCGGGGAAGGTCTTCGACAGACCCTTCATGACGTAGGTATACTGGACGGCCATGTGGGTGCCGAGCTCCGTTCTGAATAAGGGCGGGATTTGACGTGCGCAGATAGCGATGCGGCGAGCCGTTGGCAAACGGGGAGCGCCGACATACGCTGCCCCCATGATGAAACGCACCCTGCTCGCGGCGCTGGCCGCCTCCGCCCTCACCTCCCCCCTGTCGGCGCAGCGTACCGCCGCCCCGCCGACTGCGGCGGATGCGAAGGTCGCCGCACTCCGCGACAAGGCGCTGACCGACGACACCGCCTACAAGATCGTCGAGGGGATCACGACCGAGGTCGGCCCACGCATGCCCGGCACCGAGGCGGCACCGCGGGCGCGCGCCTGGTCGGTCGCCAAGCTGAAGGCGCTCGGGTTCAAGAACGTGCGGATCGAGACATACCAGCTCCCGGTCTGGTCGCGCGGCACGGAGAGCGGGGAACTGGTCGCGCCCTATGCGCAGAAGCTGCATCTGGTCGGCCTCGGCAATTCGGGCGCGACGCCGCCGGGCGGGCTGACCCTCCCGATCATGTATTTCCCGACATACAACGACTTGGCACTCGCCGCCGACGGCAGCCTGAAGGGCAAGATCGCTTTCGTGTCGAACGCGATGCAGCCGACCCAGGACGGGTCGAGCTATGGATCGCAGGGTACCGCGCGCTTCGTCGGACCGAACGTCGCCGCCAAGAAGGGCGCGGCGGCGATCGTGATCCGGTCGATCGGCACCGATCACGGCCGCGGGCCGCACGCGGGCAACACCAATTTCGAGGCGGGCGTGACGCCGATCCCCGCTGCAGCGCTGTCGGTCGCGGACGCCGAGCATGTCGAGCGGCTGGTGAAGCTCGGCAAGCCGGTGACGCTGAAGCTGGTGCTGGAGGACAAGCAGGCCGGGATGCAGGAATCGGGCAACGTCGTCGCCGAGGTTCCGGGCACCGATCCCAAGGCGGGCATCGTGCTGGTCGGTGGCCATCTCGACAGCTGGGATCTCGGTACCGGCGCGATCGACGACGGCGCGGGCATCGCGATCACCGCCGCTGCCGCCAAGCTCGTCATGGACAGCGGCCAGCGCCCACGCCGCACCATCCGCGTCGTCTGGTTCGGTGACGAGGAGAGCGGCGGCTTCGGCGGGGCCGCCTATGCCAAGGCGCATGCCGGCGAGCGCCACGCGACCGCCGCCGAATCGGATTTCGGTGCGGATCGCGTCTGGCGGTTCGAAAGCAGCCTGCCCGCCGCCGCCAAGCCCATCGAGGATCGCCTCGCCGTCGCACTCGCCCCGCTCGGGATCATCCGCGGTGCCGGCACCCCGCATGGTGGCACCGACGTCGGCCCGGTGATTGCGACGGGCGTCGCCGGGATCGACCTCAACCAGTCGGGCCTGCGCTACTTCGACTACCACCACACGCCCGAGGATACGCTGGATCTGATCGACCCCGAACAGCTTCGCCAGAACGTCGCGGCGTGGACCGCGATGATCGCGACGGTCGCCAATGCGCCCGAGGAAATCGGTCCGATCGTGCCCCATAAGTGACGAGTTGCAGCAACCGAAACGTCATCGTTCTGCCGCAAACCTTGCGGACAGATGAATTTAGCGGATTGACCGGCCGCCGGGGTCCGCTATTTGACGTGACTTCGCGACGGCAATCGGGTCGGCCGCGAGTGAAACTATGCTTGGGAGCATTCGAATGAAGAAGATCGTTCTGATCGCTGCTGCCGCCGGCCTGATGTCCGTCGCAGCCTGCAGCAAGTCGCCAGAAGCCGCCGCCGTTGAGAACAACGCGGACATGCTGGCTGACAACATGGAAATGCAGGCTGACAACATGGACGCCATGGCGGACAACACCTCGAACGCAGTCGCTACCGACGTGCTCGAGAACGCTGCTGACAACATGAACGCAGCTGCCGACAACGTCCGTGACGCTGCCGACGAGAAGACCGACAACATGAACTAAAATCTGTCGGGCGTTTCTACGCTCGATAGGATTTAGTGTCGGAAAGGGCGTTCCTTCGGGAGCGCCCTTTTTCTTTGCCGTTTTGCTTTGCGCCCTTTTGCCGGATGATCGCTTGCGCTAACGCAGGCGCCGGTGGGGCCTGTAGCTCAACGGTTAGAGCTGGCCGCTCATAACGGCTAGGTTGCGGGTTCGATTCCTGCCGGGCCCACCAACCGCCCATCTTATCACGCGACGATTCCGCCAGCCTTGAGCGCGGTGATCGTGTCCGCAGCGTAGCCAAGCCCGTCGAGCAGCGCATCCGTATCGGTATGCCCGTCGGCCATGCGTGGCGCGACGGTCGGCGTGGCGGAATAGCGCGGCGCGGGCATCGGCTGGACGACGCCTCCCGCCTCCGTGAACGTCCCGCGCGCGAGATTGTGCGGATGCGCGGGCGCCTCGGCCAGCGACAGCACCGGCGCGAAACACGCGTCGGTGTGTTCGAGAATCGCGCACCATTCGTCGCGAGTCCGGCTGGCGAATACCGCCACCAGCCTGTCCTTGAGCGCTGGCCAGCACCGCGAATCCATCTGCCGATCGAACTCCATATCCGCCGCCAGCCCCGCCTTCTCGCGCAACACGGCGTAGAATTGCGGCTCGATCGCACCGATCGACACGTACTTCCCGTCGGCACAGGCATAGGTGTCGTAGAAGTGCGTCCCGGTATCGAGCAGGTTCACGCCGCGCTCGTCGCGCCACAGGCCCTGCCCGTGAAAGCTCCAGATCATGCTCATCAGCAGCGCGGCGCCATCGGTCATCGCGCAGTCTATCACTTGCCCCTGCCCGGTCGTCCGCGCGTGGAGCAGCGCGCTGACCATGCCGAACGCGAGCATCATCGCACCGCCGCCGAAATCGCCGACCATGTTGATCGGCGGCGTCGGCTTCTCACCCGCACGCCCGAACGCGTGCAGAGCGCCGGCCAGCGCGATATAATTGATGTCGTGGCCCGCCGCCTGCGCGTACGGCCCGTCCTGCCCCCAACCGGTCATCCGACCATAGACGAGCCGCGGGGTGGTCTCGATCAGCACGTCCGGCCCGAGCCCCAGTCGTTCGGTCACGCCCGGCCGGAACCCCTCGACAAAGCCATCCGCCGACGCGACCAGATCGCGGACGACACCGATTCCCTCGGCGGACTTGAGATCGACTGCGATCGTCTTGCGGGTTCGCAGCAGGATGTCCTTGGCGGGATCGCCGCCCGGCCCGCCCTTTTTCGCACCCGGCCGTTCGATCCGGATGACCTCGGCCCCGTGATCGGCGAGCATCATGCAGGCGAACGGCGCGGGCCCGATCCCGGCAAGCTCGACGATCCGAATCCCGGCGAGCGGGCCGGTCAACGCCGCAACCCTGTACGGCGCCCACGAAATCCTGCGGCCATGACACCCCCCCGATGGCTTCTTTTATCGAAGTAGGGTCACAGCATTCGCAGACCCGGTCAAGCGACCGGCACTTACCCGATCGGCAGGTCGAACAGCAGTTCGCGGACGTAGCGGACCGGGGGCGAACCATGCGCGAGTAGCGCGTCGTTGTAGCGCTTCAGGTCGAACTTCGCGCCCTCACGCTTCTTCGCCTCGTCCCGCAGCGCCATGTGCTCCGAATAGCCGGTGAAATAACTCAGCAACTGGGTCGAGCCGAGCGACGCGCGGACCCATTTGCCCGCCGCCTCGCGCTCCTGCTGGAACGCAGTGTGGGTCATCAGCTGCATCGCCTGCTCGCGCGTCATGCCCTCGGTATGGATGCCTATGTCGAGCAACGAGTTCGAGATCGAGCGCAGCCGCATCTTGAGCACGGTCAGCTTGAAGAGCGGATCGCCGTTCAGATAGCCCTCGTCCGCCATCATGCCCTCGGCATACACCGCCCAGCCCTCAATGAACGGCCCGGAGCCGAGCACCGCGCGCAGCGTCGACTGCGTCGCATTGGCGTGCGCGAGCTGGAGAAAATGCCCCGGCATCGCCTCGTGCACCGCCAGGTCGTGGATCATATAGTCGTTATATTCGCTCAGGAACGAGGTCGCCTGCGTCTCGGTCCAGTCGTCCGGGACCGGCGACACGGCGAAGAACGTCCCGAGGTTCTTCTCCAGCGGGCCGGGTGAATCGCAATAGGCGACTGCGACGCCTTGCTGGAACTTGGGCATCGTGATGATCTTCACCGGGCCATCGGGCATCCCGACCAACCCCTTGTCGCGGACGAACGCGGTCGCCTGCGCCAGTGCCTTGGTCGAGGCGTCGATCATGCCGTCGCGTGCCGGGCGCTTGGCGTAGGTGAGTTCGAGCGCTGCCTGGATCGCGGTCTGCTGCTGCGCGTCGGAGGGCTTATCGGGGAGCAGCATGGCGCCCGGCTTTGCGCCGAAGATCTGCCGCGCGATCGCGTACATCTGCGCGCGCGTATCGACGATCGCAGCTTGTGCGCGCCGCTTGATTTCGGTCCGGGTGAGATCGGATTGCAGCGCGAAGCCGAGCTTCTTGTCGTACAGCGCCGCGCCGAGGCGGAAGTCGCCCTTCGCGCCCGGCACCAGCGTCTTGTCGAGCCAGACCTGATGCTCGGCCACTGCCGCCTTCAGTTTGACGAGCGCCGCATCGAAGCGCTTCGTGTCCGCCGCCGACAGCTCCGTCTTGTGCGGCGCCAGCATGCTTTCGGCGATGTCGACGATGCCGCTGTTCTGCTTCGCCACGGTCGTCGCGTAGATCGAGGGCACGCGCGCGGGGACGATGTTCGCGCGCGCCTGTGCCAGCAACGCAGGCAGCGCCTCCATCCGCGCGGTCGCGGCGTTCAGCCGCTGCGGCCATGGTGCGAAATCGCGGGCCGCGAGCGAATAGAGCGAGCTGCCGGCGATGTCGTTATAGACCTGCGGATCCCACGCCCAGCCGCGCAGCGTCTCCGCATCCCAGATGTCGTAGCGCAGCGCATTGTCGAGCAACGCCGCATCGACCTGCTCTTCGCGCGACAAGGCTTTCCGATCGATCCGCTGAAGATCGCTGAGCATCGCCTTGGAAAACGCCTCGCGCTTGGCACGACCGCCAGCCGACATATCGGTGACCTGCGCGTCGAACCGATGATCGCCAAGGCCGGTCGCCGACGAGGGGTTCAACCGCGCGAGCCCATCGACATAGCGCTTCGACAGCGATGCGAACGTCGCGTTCTCCGCAGCGTGCACGGCTGCGGTCGGGATCGATGAAACGGGCAGCGCCAGGATCGCGGCGCCGAGTAGCAGACGGAAGTTACGCATGGTCTAATTCCTGACGATCAGCGCTGTGGAGCGGTGCCGAGTTGGGTGTTGAGATAGACGGTGACGAGCGCCGCGCGCTTGGCGTCCTCGATCTTGTCGGCACCCGCCGCGTGGCCGCCTTCGGGGTTCTCATAGTAGAAGAACGGATCGCCATACGTCTCCAACCGCGCCGCGAATTTGCGCGCATGGCCGGGGTGGACGCGGTCGTCCTCGGTGGAGGTGTAGATGAACGGCACCGGGTATTTCACGCCGCGCTTCAGGTTCTGGTACGGCGAATATTTCGAGATGAACGCCCAGTCCGCCGGCTTGTCCGGGTCGCCATATTCGCCGATCCACGACGCGCCTGCCGACAGATGCGAGTAACGCTGCATGTCGAGCAGCGGCGATCCCATCACGATCGCGCCGTACAGGTCCGGCCGCTGCTCCATCGCGACGCCGACCAGCAGGCCACCGTTCGAACGTCCCGACACCGCGATCTTCCGTTTCGCGCTGACGCCGGTACGGACCAGATCGTCGCCGACCGCGTGCAGATCGTCATACGCCTTTTGCCGGTTCTCGCGCAGCGGCATCTGGTGCCAGCGCGGCCCGTATTCGCCACCGCCACGAATATTGGCGAGCACGAACGCATTGCCCTCCTCGACCCAGAACAGACCGGCCGGGCCCGAGCGATAGGGCTGGTCGACGAGATAGGTCGGCGTCTGCGCATTGCGGAACCCGCCATAGGCGTGGACCAGCGCCGGTACGGGTCCTCTCGTGCCCTTTTTCCGCACGAGGAAATACGGGATCTTCGTCCCATCCTTCGACATCGCGAACCGCTGCTCGACCTGCATCCGGGACGCATCGAAGCGCGCGGGTAGCGTGTCGACCGTCATCGGCTTGGCGCCCGGGCGAACGGCGTAAAGCGCGGGCGGGCTGAGGAAGCTCTCAACCGTCGCGAAGGCTAGGTCATCCTTCCCCGCGGTCGCATCGAGGTGGATCGTCGAAGCGGTCGGCAAAGCCGCAACCGTTTGAGTCCAGACCCCGTCCGCACCGCGCGTGAGCGACACCAGCCGGCCGGAGACGTCGTCGAGCATCTTCACCCACAGCACCGACTTGCTCGAATCGACCTGTTCCACCGCCTGCGTCGCGGTCGGCACGAGCACCCGCTCGATCGTCGGCGCGCGGCCGGCCAACACGTCGGCGATGCTGTAGGCGACCACTGCTCCCGCCGGCACACCGCGCCAATCGGACGCCAGCGTCGCGATCAGCCGGCCGTCGAGCACGGTGTTGATCACTGCGTCGTCGGGCAGCGGCGACGGCACGAGCCGGCCGTCCTGCGCGACATGGCTGCGCTTCGAATGGAAGAAATCGGTGTCGCGGACGACCAGCGGATAGCGCTGTTCGCCATCCGGAAAGACGCTGACGTTGATCCCGACGTCATCCTGCGTCGCGCGGGCGATCTCGGTCGCGGCGGTCAGTGGCGTACCGCGGCGCCACAGCTTGGCGACGCGCGGATAGCCCGATTTGGTCAGGCTGTCGGGACCGAAATCGGTCGCGACGTACAGCGCGTCCGGCCCAGCCCAGTTCAACCGCGTCTTGAAGATCGGCACGACGAAGCCGTCCGCGACGAACTTGCCCGAAGGGATGTCGAACTCCCGCTCCTCGACCGCGTCGCCGCCGCCGTTCGACAGCGCCACCATGCAGCGATCATAGGACGGCGAGCGACAGGTCGCGCCCTTCCACACCCAGCTCTTGCCTTCCGCCTTGCCGAGCGCATCGACGTCGATCAGCGTCCGCCATACCGGCTTGCCGCTGCTGAACGACGCGAGCGACGCGACCCGCCACAGGCCGCGCACGTTCGTCTTGTCCTGCCACAGGTTCAGCACCTGATCGCCGAGGACCTGGTCGGGGTTGGCGATCTGGCGGTCGGCCTGCAACAGGTCCAGCGCGCGCTGGCGATACCGCGCATAACCCGGCTTCGCCTCAAGCGCGGCGAGCGAGCGCGTATTCCACCGCCTGACCGTATCGAGCGCACGCGCGCCGTGAATGTCTTCCAGATACGCGTTGGGGTCACTGGAAGGAGCCTGCGTCGGTGTTTGCGCTGGGATCGGAGCGGGCGTCTGCGCGAGCGCGGTCGTGGAAAGGGCCAGCAGGGCCAGGAACGGCAGGCGTTGGTGCATCATCACTCTTTCTTCGTTCGATGATGCGACCTTAGGCAGCGCGGTCCGCTCTGCTAACCCCTTCTCTCGAGCCAATCGGCGATCAGGCGGCTTCCAGCGCCAGCAGCGCGAACGTCGCCAGCCAATGCTCGCCCATGTAATCGTCCGCGAGGTGCGGCAGCGCTTCGGCGAGATGCGCGTCGGCGATCGCATAGGCCGCCGCCGGCACCGGCAAGGCTTCCGCGATCGTCCGCCAGCACCACGCCCGCGACAGGTTCAGCCCGTCGAGATGCGCGAGCCGCCCGTCGGAACGATCGCTGACGATCGCAGGCGCGCGCAGGCACGCCGTCGCCGCACCGAACGGATCTGGCAGGAACGCTGCCAGCCAGGCAGGGAAGTCGGTGCCGAGAACGTCCTTCATCAACGCCGCCTCGCACAACGTCGCCGACAGGAAATCCTCGCCGCTCGGCTCGAACGGCCGGCAGTCGCGATCGTCGCCATACCAGTCCCGCGCCCGCGCCTCGATCAGCTCGGCCAGCGACGTGTCATGCGCCCTCGCCCACCGCAGCGCGTGGACCAGCGCAAACGCGGTACAGTCATGCTTGCCGCTACGCACCGGGTAGATGAGCTTCGGCAGATACGCCGCGAACCGGGCTGCGAACGCCCGCGCCAACGGCTCGACCGCCGCCGCCCAAGGCCGATCGGGCCGCAATGCCAGTTCGCCATGCAGCGCGAGCAGCCAGCCCCAGCCATAAGGCCGCTCGAATCCGCCGGTGCCCGGCCGATCGAGATAGGCGACCTCACCTGCGATCAGCCCGGGTACGAGCATCCGGTCCGCCAATGCCTCGACCGCGGCGGCTTCGGCCATATCGGGGAACAGGCGCGCGAGCCGCATGACCTGCCACCAGCCGTGCACGCAACTGTGCCAGTCGAAGCTGCCGTGGAACACCGGATGCAGCGTCTTGGGTAGCGCCAGATCGCCCGGTCCGTCGAGCACCTGATCGAGCTTGTACGGCCATTCGCGGGTCAGATGCCCCAGCGTCAGCGCGGCGAAGCGCGCCGCGGTTGTGCGGTCGAGCGTATCGATCATTCCGTCATCCTGTATCGGTGCAGTACGGGGTTCAGCTGCTGTGATCGGCGATGATCTGCCACGCCGTCCCGCGCCGTTCGAACACCAGCGTCGTCATCCCGCTTTCCGTGGTCGACGGCCCGGTCAGCGTCCAGCGTGCGAACAGCATCGCGTGACGCGGATCGATCCTGCGCATCTCGAGGAATGCGAACGTCAGCGCGCCACGGGCATTGCCGACGCCGCGAAAGCTCGGCCGGTATTTGGTGGCGATCGCCTCCTTGCCGCGCAACAGCCCCTTCGGCGTCACGAACACCGCATCGTCGGCATAGACCGCCATGAACCGTGCGAGATCGCCCGCATTCCAGGCGGTGGCGCTCGCCTCCATCGCCTGCCGGATCGCGGTTTCCGCCGGAACCTGCGCGGGTGCCGGGGCGACGGGAGCGGCGGTGGCAGGGACAGCGACCATCATCATCGCGATCGGCACCAACAGAGCCCGCATCATTCTTTCCCCACCAGGTCGAGCAGCGCCGTCTCATTGACCGGCTCCGAAAACAGGAAGCCCTGGTACAGGCCACAGCCGCCCGCCGCGAGCAGTTCCAACTGCGACGGCGTTTCGACGCCCTCGGCGATGACCGCGAGCCCGAGCGACCGCGCCATCGTGATCGCACCGGCCACCACCACCCGGTCGCGCGCCGAACCGTCGATGTCGCGCACCAGCGACTTGTCGATCTTGACGTAATCGAGCGGCAGCGACTTAAGATAAGCGAGGCTCGAATAGCCCGTCCCAAAATCGTCGATCGCCACCCGGCACCCTGCCCCGCGCAGTTCGGCGAGCAAGGCCGAGGCCGCCGCCAGATCCTCGATCAGGCCGGTTTCCGTGATCTCGACGGTCAGGCGCCCGCGCGGAAACCCGCTCTCGTCTACCCGCGCCAGGAACAGCGCCGCGAACCCGGGCCGGGTGATATCCGCCGCGGTCAGGTTGAGCGACACGCGCAGCGCCCCCAGCGCCTCCGGCCAAGCCACCGCACGCGCCAGGACGAGCCGCTGGATATGGTCAGACAGTGCGATGCCCAGGTCCGCGCGGTCGGCAGCGTCGAACAGCGTATCGGCCCCCAGCGGCCCCAACGTCCGGTGGTTCCAGCGTGCCAGCGCCTCGACCCCCGCGATCCGCCCGCCCGCAATCTCGACCTGAGGCTGCCAGCGCAGGTCGATCTCGTCGCGCTCGATCGCGTGATGCAGATCGATCGCCAGCGCATCGATCGGCGCGACGCCGTCGGGCAACGCGACGTGCAACACCGAACCGTCGCTCGCCTTCGCCTCCGCCAGCGCCTCG
>JAJNQF010000412.1 GCA_021154945.1 Sphingomonas sp. | reverse complement strand
GACGGTCCAAAGCTGGAAAGATCGCGACAAATGGGACGATGCGCCCTGCATCGCCAAGATCGAGGACCATCTGGAGGCGCGGCTTTGCGGGTTGATCGCGAAGGACAAGAAGACCGGGGGCGATCTGAAAGAGATCGACCTGCTCATGCGCGGCGTCGTCAGTGCCGCGCGCGTACGCCGGTTCGAAGCGCCCGGCGGGCACGAGGGCGATCTCAACGAGAAGGTTGCCAACCGCAATGCCGGCGAGCGCAAAGCCGGCAAGCCGAAGAACCACTTCACGACCGAACAGGTCGAGCAGCTCGAGCAGATCTTCCATGACGAGCTGTTCGGGTATCAGGAGGACTGGTGGGGCGCGAAGGATCAGCGCACCCGCATGATCCTGAAGTCACGCCAGATCGGCGCGACGTGGTATTTCGCCCGCGAGGCGCTGCTCGATGCGCTACGCGGAGGCGGCAACCAGATCTTCCTGTCGGCGTCGAAGAACCAGGCGCACATTTTCCGCAACTACATCGTCCAGTTCGCGGCCCGCGTCGGCGTGAAGCTGCAGGGCGACCCGATCGTGCTGACCGCCGACACGATCCCCGAAGGCGAGCCCGCGGCCGAGCTGATCTTCCTCGGCACGAACGCCCGCACCGCGCAGGGCTATCACGGCAATTTCTACTTCGACGAGTTCTTCTGGACCTACGGGTTCGAGGAACTCAACAAGGTCGCCAGCGCGATGGCGATGCATAAACGCTGGCGCCGCACCTACTTTTCGACGCCTTCGACGATCGCGCATCAGGGCCATCCGTACTGGACGAGCGAGCGGCGCAACCGGCGGGTCAGGAAAGCCGACCGGATCGAGATCGACGTTTCGCACGCCCGGCTGCGGGCGGGCGTGTTGTGCGAGGATCAGGTCTGGCGACAGATCGTCACGATCGAGGACGCCGCGGCGCGCGGCTGCGACCTGTTCAACCTGGACGAGCTGCGCATCGAATATGCGCCCGACGAATTCGCCAACCTGCTCATGTGCCAGTTCGTCGACGACAGCCTGTCGGCGTTCAAGTTCAACGAGCTGCAGCGGTGTGCGGTCGATGCCATGGTCGACTGGACCGACGTCGACATGCTGGCGAAACGGCCCGTCGGCAACCGCGAGGTCTGGGCCGGCTACGATCCGCAAGAGAGCGAGGACGGTGACAACGCCGCGCTGGTGATCGCGCTGCCGCCCGACGGCCCCGGCGGGAAGTTCAAGCTGCTCGAACGCCATCAGATCAAGGGCGACTTTCAGGCGCAGGCTGAGTTCGTTCGCGCACGCCTGGCGCGCTACAATTGCACCTATCTCGGCATCGACAAGAAGGGCATCGGCGCGGCGGTCTATCAGATCCTGCGCGACGCCAAGGTCCGCGGCGTCGTCGCGATCGAATATTCGCTTGAGGTGAAGACCGGCCTGGTCATGAAGGCGCAGCACACCTTCGCCCGCCAGCGCGTCGAATACGACGCCGGGTGGATCGACCTGCAGTCGGCGTTCCTGTCGATCAAGAAAGCGCTGACCCAGAGCGGCAAGAGCGTCACCTTCAGAACGAGCCGCACCGAGGCGGTCGGCCACGGTGATCTCGCCTGGGCGGCGATGCACATTTTCATCAACGAACCCCTCGACGGTCAGGTGCGGCCGAAGACGCGAATGGAGCTATTTTGATGGACCAGCTGCCCGCCTTCGGCGTGAACATGCCTGCGCGAACCAGCCGGGCGACCGCGTTTTCGTTCGGCGATCCCGAGCCGGTGCTGAACCGCCGCGAGATCATGGACATGGTCGAGTGCTACAAGACAGACCGTTGGTATGAGCCGCCCTTGTCGCTCGACGGCCTCGCGCGGGCGTTTCGCGTATCGCCGCATCATAGTTCGGCGATCATGCTCAAGCGCAACCTGCTGGTCGCGTCGTTCGACCCGGTGGTGCGTGGCGCGTCGACGGTGCCGGTCCTGTCGCGATCGGCGTTCGGCCGCGCGGTGCAGGACTACCTCGTGTTCGGAAACGCCTATGTCGAGCGGCGCGACAACGTGATCGGTGGGGTCCTTCGGCTCGATCATTGCCTCGCTAAATATACGCGCCGCGGGATCGTGGACGGCGAGTTCTTCTGGTCGCCGGGGCTCGCTGCGGCAACCGCGTTCAAGCCGGGGAGCGTCATCCAGATAATGCAGCCCGACATCAATCAGGAGATCTACGGTGTGCCGGAATATCTCAGCGCGCTGCAGTCAGCGCTGCTGAATGAGGCGGCAACACTGTTTCGTCGTCGGTATTACCTGAACGGCAGCCATGCCGGGTATATCCTCTACGCCACCGGCGACATCGACGAGAACGACACCGACGAACTGCGCGATGCGCTGAAAAACTCGAAGGGGCCGGGCAACTTCAAGAACCTGTTCGTCCTCGCGCCCGGCGGCAAGGAGGGCAGCATCAAGATCCTGCCGATCGCCGAGGTGGGCGCGAAGGACGAGTTCCTCGGGATCAAGAACGCGACGCGCGACGACGTGCTGGCGGCGCACCGCACCCCGCCGTCCGTGCTGGGGATCGTACCTGCGCAGGGTTCGCAGCTCGGCAAGATCAGCGAAGCCGTTGATATGTTCTTCGAGCTGGAGATCCTGCCGCTGCAGATGGCGTTCATGGAGATCAACGATCGCGTCGGTTTCGAAGCCGTCCGGTTCACGCCGCGCGCGCCAGCGCCGGCCAAATAGCTTTCGCGTCCGGCATAGCCGGGCGGGGGATGCCGGGCTGCAACCCGGCATACCGACGAGGTTCTGTCTCGCCACGACCATCGGCCACCGGCCGTCCCGCACCCTGCCGATTCGCAGGGTGCGGGCCTTATGAGGCGAGAACGTAAAGTGAACACCCTAAATCTGGTTCAGCCTGTCGCACCTGCGGCCGGCTACATTGGCGGCAAGCGAAATCTAGCGTCGCGTCTGGTCGCAATGATCGAGCGCGTCGATCACGACGGCTATGCCGAACCGTTCGTCGGTATGGGCGGTGTCTTCCTTCGGCGCCGATCGCGCCCGAAGGTCGAGGTCATCAACGACGTGTCGGGCGACGTCGTGACGTTCTTCCGCGTCCTCCAGCGCCACTATCCCTACATGATCGACATGCTGCGCTTCCGCGTGGCTGCTCGCGCCGAGTTCGAACGGTTGAAGGCGACGCCGCCCGAGACGCTGACCGACCTCGAGCGCGCATGCCGGTTCCTCTACCTGCAGCGCCTGGCATTCGGTGGAAGGGTCAGCGGTCGGACATTCGGCGTTAGCACCACGACCGGCGCGCGCTTCAACGTCGCGAAGCTGGAGCCGATGCTCGCGGACATTCATGAACGTCTGGTTGGCGTGATGATCGAGCAGCTCGGCTATGCCGACTTCATCCGGCGCTACGATCGCGCCGGCATGCTGTT
>JAJNQF010000391.1 GCA_021154945.1 Sphingomonas sp. | reverse complement strand
CTCCCGCAAGCGGAAGGGGAGCTAGGCGACGCTCTGCGTACCCGCGATCGACTCGACCCGCACCCGCCGCTTCGCCGACGTCGCGACCAGATACGCGCCGCCGAGAATCATCGGCACGCACAGCCACTGCCCCATGTGCAGCCCGGTCGACTCGGCAAAGGCCCGCAACTGCGAATCGGGCTCGCGGAAAAACTCCGCCGTGAACCGGGCGAGGCCGTATCCCAGCACGAACAGTCCAACGAGCTTGCCCGGATCGTAGCGCGCCTTGGTCTTCCAGAACGCGAACCAGAGCAGCGCGAACAGGAGGATGCCCTCCAGCCCGGCTTCATAGAGCTGGCTCGGGTGCCGTGCAGGCTCGACCATCCCGAACGGCACGGTGCGCTCGAAGATGATTCCCCAAGCGACGTCGGTCGGCTTGCCCCAGAGCTCGCCATTCACGAAGTTCGCCAGCCGCCCGAAGAACAGCCCGAAGGGCACGCAGCACGCGATATAATCGTGCACCCGCAACCAGTTGAGCTGGTGTTTCCGCGCAAACAGGATCAGCCCGATCGACGTGCCGATCACCCCGCCGTGGAACGACATGCCGCCATCCCAGAGCCGGAAGATGCGCAGCGGATGCAGGAACATCTCGGGCGCGTAGAAGATCACGTAACCGAGCCGCCCGCCGAGGATGATGCCGAGCGTCGCGTAGAACACGAGGTCGTCGGCATGGCGCCGTGCCATCGGTGCGCCGGGCTGGGCGAGCAGCTTGAGCAGATACCACCAGCCGAGCAGGATCCCGCCGATATAGGCAAGGCTGTACCAGCGCAGCGTGAAGAAGCCGATCGAGAAGACGTCAGGGTGGAGCCCCAGATCCTCGAAACGGATGTGACTGCCGGCGGCAGGCGCTACGCCCGCAGCGGCGGTAATGGTCGACAGGATCAAAGGCTTTTCCCCACGCGTTCGCCCCTGCATAAAGACCGATAACGATAAGACCAAGTAGGAGAGCGATATGCGGACCGAGCTAGACCTAGCTATGGATTCGACGATGGCCGCGCTGACCGCGCCCGACGGCATGCTGGCGCTCGGTTCGGTCGAGCGGTTCGGGGTAAAGCTGCCGACGATCGCCGCCGCGCCGCCTGCCCTCAGTTATTATTTCGCACACTATGCCAACGAGCACCGCGACGCCGTCTTCCTGGTATCGGGCGCCGAGCGGCTGACGTTCGGCGAAGTCTACGCTGCCGCGGAGCGCACCGCGCGCGCCCTCGTCGGCGGGTACGGCATCACGAAGGGCGACCGGGTCGGCATCGCGATGCGCAATTCGCCGTCGTGGATCGTGCTCTACATGGGCATCGTCATGGCCGGCGGCGTCGCGACGTTGCTCAACGGCTGGTGGCAGTCGGAGGAACTGGAAACGGCGATCGGCGAGGTCGATTGCTCCCTCGTATTCGCCGATCCACCCCGCGTGAAGCGATTGGCGCAGATCGCGGCCCTGCGCGCACCGGTGGTCGAGATAGACGATTCGCGACCGCTTGCCGAAGCGCTCGGAGCCGTGTTCGCGAAGGACGATCACACCGCCGATCTGCCGCTGCTCGGGCCGGAGGATCATGCGACGATCCTGTTCACCAGCGGTTCGACCGGCCAGTCGAAGGGCGCGCTGTCCGAGCACCGCGCGATCGTGCAGGGCATCTTCAACTATCTCAGCCAGGCAATGATGATGGTCGGCATCGCCACCGCGCAAGGCAATCCGCCGGTCGGCCAGCCGGTCACGCTGCTGACGATCCCGCTGTTCCACATCACCGGCGAAGTCCCCGTGTTTCTCCAGAGCTTCGCAATGGGCCGCAAGCTGGTGCTGATGCCGAAATGGGATGCGGGCGAGGCGATGCGGCTGATCGAGGCGGAGGGCGTCACGTATTTCGTCGGCGTGCCCTTGATGAGCTTCGAGATCCTCAATCACCCCGATCGTGCCAATTACGACCTGTCGACCGTCACCGATTTCGCCGCGGGTGGCGCCCCGCGCCCGGTCGATCACGTCCGCCGCTTTGACGAGGAGATGGGCGGTCCGGATGGCAAGGGGGGCGCACCGCTGATCGGCTACGGCCTGACCGAAACCAACGCCGTCGGCACCGGCAACTGGCGCAGCAACTACCTCGCCAAGCCCAATTCTGCCGGCCGCCCCGGCGCGCCTTTGGTCGACCTCGCGATCCTCGACGATGCCGGCCACCCGGTCGACCAGGGCCAACGCGGCGAGGTCTGCATCCGCTCGATCTGCAACTTCAAGGAATATTGGAACCGCCCCGACGCGACCGCCGCGGCGTTCACCGCGGACGGCTATTTCCGCACCGGCGACATCGGTTACCTCGACGAGGACGGCTATCTGTTCATCGTCGACCGCAAGAAGGACATCATCATTCGCGGCGGCGAGAACATCTCGTGCCAGGAGGTGGAGGCGGCGCTGTACGAGCATCCAGCAGTCGCAGAGGCCGCGGTGTTCGGCCTTGCGGACGAGCGCTTCGGCGAGGTGCCGGGCGCGGTGGTCGTGCCGCAGGACGGCGAGACACTGACCTCGGACGACTTGGCCGCGTTCCTCCACCAGCACATCGCCGCGTTCAAGGTGCCGCAGCGGATCTGGATTTCGGAGCAGCCGCTGCCGAGGCTGGGGACGGAGAAGATCGACAAGGTCTCGCTCAAGGCAACGTATAGAGCGATGGCCTAAGCTCTCCCTCGCCCCTCCGGGGAGAGGGAGGGAGGAGCCGTTAGGCGACGGAAGGGTGAGGGGCAGTGAGACTCCCGGCACGGTCCCGAAGACCCACTTCCCCTTATCCGACGCTGCCGCGCCACCTTCTCCCCGTGGGGGAGAAGGATTAGAGCGGTCAGCATGACGATCAACAGGCGCGGCCTACTCATTAGCGGAGGCGCGGGCGTCGGCCTCGTCGTAGTCTGGAGCCTCTGGCCCCGAACCTACGCCCCCAATCTCGTCGCCAACCCCGGCGAAACCCCGTTCGGCGCATGGCTCAAGATCGGCACCGATGGCCACGTCACCGTCGCCGTCCCACAGGTCGAACACGGCCAAGGCGTCTGCACTACCCTCCCCCAGATCGTCGCGGACGAGCTCGGCGCGGACTGGCGCACGATCGGCGTCGAGCCCGCCCCCCTGAACCCGCTCTACGCCAACCCGATCGGCACGCACGACCTGTTCGAAGGCCTGTTCGACCGCCTCCCGGATGGCACCGCGCAGCCGCCGATGCTGACCGGCGGATCCAGTTCGATCCGGATGTTCGAGCAAGCCTGCCGCGAGGCCGGTGCAGGCGCCCGCGCGCTGCTCTGCATGGCAGCGGCCAAGCGCTGGGACGCCGACTGGACCCAAGTCGCCGTCGAGGCCGGCTTCTGCACATACCAAGCCAAGCGCATCCGCTTCGCCGAACTCGCCGAGGAGGCCGCGAAGTTCACGCTCCCCGACCCCCTCCCGCTCGGCATCCAGGGCGCGGGCAAGCTCGTCGGCAAGTCCGTCCCCCGCCTCGACACGCCCTCGAAGGTCGATGGCTCGGCCAACTTCGCCGGGGACGTACGCCTCGCCGACATGGTCCACGCCGCGATCCGCCAGGGTCCGGTCGGCGGTCGCCTGACCAGAGTCGACCGCGCCGCTGCCGATCGCATCCGAGGGGTGCTCTCGGTCGTCGAGAACCCGCGCTGGGTGGCCGCAGTCGCGACGACAGGGTGGGCCGCACAAAAGGCGCTCGACGCGCTCGCGCCACGGTTCGAGAACGACGCCCTGCTCCCGGACACAGAGTCGATCGACGCAGCCCTGGACGCCGCGCTCGCACGTCCCGGCATGCGGATGGCGGAGACCGGAGACGTCGCCGCGACGTTCCAGGGCGCCAAGCTCGTCACCGCAACCTACCGCGCCGGTATCGGCCTGCACGCAGCGATCGAGACCCGCAGCGCGACCGCCTCC
>JAJNQF010000410.1 GCA_021154945.1 Sphingomonas sp. | reverse complement strand
AAATGTAACACTATGTCGCCCGATACTGATGCCGATCAGTATCAGCGCGGAACCGATCGGTCGGCGACCGGTTAACACGCCGATGACCAAGACCGCCCTCATTGTCGAAGACGAGATTTTCGTCGCACTCGACCTCGAGAGAATCCTCACCGATGCCGGCTACGGCGTCGCAGGGATCGCGGCTGATCGCGAGAGCGCGATCGCGGCGGCGCCCGGGTGCAGCTTCGCGTTCGTCGATATCAATCTGCGCGATGGCGCGACCGGGCCCGAGATCGCCAAGCGCATGTCGGACGAATACGGCGTCAAGGTCGTGTTCGTCACCGCCAATCCCGCGCAGATCGGCGATGCGGAATGCCTCGGCTATATTCGCAAGCCGTTCAGCGACGCGGCGATTCTGGCTGCGGCCGCGCTCGCCTGCGACGAGCAGCCGGCGATCAACGACGACGTCATCCGGATCGTCTAGCGGCTGAACGCGGCCTTCGGGATATCGAGCACGACGGTCAGGCCCGAGTCGTTCCAAATGCGCTCGATCTTGCCACCCAGTTGACGCACGGCACTCATCTCGATGAGCTGCGTACCGAACCCGGCTGGCGTCGTCGGTTCGATCACGACGGGCCCACCGTCCTCGCTCCAGGTCAGCGTTACCGTGTCGTCGCTTGCAGCTACGGCGATCCGGACGGTGCCCAGTTCGGTGGCGAGCCCGCCATATTTGGTCGCGTTGGTCGCCAGCTCGTGGAACAACAGCGCCAGCGGCGTGGCGGAGCGATCGTCGATCGCCACGTCGTCGCCCGATACGATCACGCGGATGCCATCGACGCGCTGATACGGCTCGAACAGCTCCTGCAACAGGCCGTGCAGGCTGTTCTGCGCCGCGGAGGGGCGTGAGTTGGCGCTATGGGGCCGGACGAAGTCGTGCGCGCGGCCGAGTGCGGTAATGCGGTGGCGCAGGTCGGTCGCGATGCCGGCGAATTCGGGTTTGCCGCGTGCGGCGAACGCGATCAGCCCGGCGATTACCGCGAAGATGTTCTTGATGCGGTGGCTCAGTTCCTGGCTGATGACCTCGCGCTCTTCATAGGCGAGCTTTTGTTCGTGGATGTCGGTGCACGTCCCGAACCAGCGCTGGATCGCACCGCTTTCGTCGCGCACCGGCAGCGCGCGGCCGAGTACCCAGCGATAGGTGCCGTCGAAATGCCGCAGCCGGTATTCGATATTGTACGGCTCGCCCGTGTCGAGCGAGTGACGCCACAGCGCCCAGGCACGATCCTGATCCTCGGGGTGGAACATGTCGTTCCAGCCCTCGCCGTCGGTCGTCCCCACGGGCGTGCCGGTAAATTCGTACCAGCGGGCGTTGAAATAATCGTGGAAGCCGTCGGGCAGCGTCGACCACACCATCTGCGGCATGGTGTCGGCGAGCGTGCGGAACTTCAGGTCGCTCGCCTCGAGCGTACGACGCGCCTCGGCCTCGGCCATCGCCTGCTCGCGCGCGGTGCGGCGATCGTCGAGCCGGCCCATCGCGGCCTTCGCGAGCAAGGTCATCCCGTCGCGCTGGAACCGGTTCAGCCCCTCGCGCGGATCGGGCGCCAGCACGCACAGCGCGCCGAGCGGCACGCCTTCGCTGGAGACCAGCGGCGCACCCGCGTAAAACCGCACATAAGGCGGCCCGGTCACCAGCGCGTTGTCGACGAAGCGCGGGTCCTCCTGCGCGTCGGGCACTTCCATCACCTCGTGATGGTGCATCGCGTGCGCGCAGAACGACATGCTGCGCGGGGTCTGCTCCAGATCGGTGCCGGTGCGCGACAGGAAACGCTGATACTCTTCCTCGACCAAGCTCAGCAGCGCGACCGGCGCGCCGCAAAGCTCGGCCGCGAACGACACGATGTCGTCCAACTGGCCCTTCGCGCGCGCGCCCGCCACGTCGTAGGACGCAATTACGCGCGCGCGTGCGACCTCGTCGAACGTGGTGGTCGGCGGTAGAGACGTCAGCGCCGTCACGGAGATCAGAACGGCACGTCGTCGTCGAGATCGTCCGAGAAGCCGCCGGTCTGGCCGAAGCTGCCACCGCGCGCACCGCCACCGCCGCCCGAGGGCGCGCCGCCGCCACGGCTGCCACCGCCGCCGTAACCGCCGCCACCACCCGACGAACCACCGCCGAAGTCGTTGCCGCCACCGCCGCCGGCCCAGTCGTCGCCACCGCCGCGGCTACCACCACCGCCGCCCGCGCCGCCGCCCTGGCCGCCGTTAGGACCGTCGAGCATCGTCAGCACGCTGTTGAAGCCCTGCAGCACGATCTCGGTCGAATATTTGTCCTGGCCCTGCGCGTCCTGCCACTTCCGGGTCTGGAGCGCGCCCTCGATATACACCTTCGAGCCCTTGCGCAGATACTTCTCGGCGACGTTCGCCAGACCTTCGTTGAAGATCGCGACCGAATGCCATTCGGTCTTTTCCTTGCGCTCGCCCGACATCTTGTCCTTCCAGGACTCGGACGTCGCGATGCGCAGGTTGACGACCTTGCCGCCGTTCTGGAACGCCTTGCTCTCCGGGTCGCGACCCAGATTGCCGACGATGATGACCTTGTTGACGCTGCCTGCCATGATGCCCCTCAGAGGCCGGCGAACACCGCCAGCCAGTATGTAATGCCAGCCATGATGTAGGCGGCGGCGAACAAATAGCCAACCATGAACGCGGGCCATTTCCAGCCGTTGGTCTCGCGACGGGTGACGGCGATGGTCGAAATGCACTGCGGCGCGAACACGAACCACATCAGGAAGGCGAGCGCGGTCGGCAGGCTCCAGCGGCCGCGCAGGTTCTCGACCATCGCCTTGCCGCCCTGATTGCTGTCGGGATCGTCGATCGCATAGACCGTGCCGATCGCTGCGACCGCGACTTCGCGCGCGGCCATCGCCGGGATCAGCGCGAGGACGATGTCGCGGTTGAAGCCGATCGGTGCGAACACCGGCGCGATGCCATTGGCGATACGCCCGGCGACCGAGTAATCGACCGCCGAAATCTTCGGTGCGCCCGCTGGCTGCTCGGGTGGCTTGGGGAAGCTCAGCATTACCCACAGGATCACGGTCGAGACCAAGATGATGCCGCCGGCGCGCTTCAGGAAGATCTGCGCGCGGCTCCACAGGCCGATGCCGACATCGCGCCATTGCGGCCACTGGTATTTCGGCATCTCCATCATGAAGCCCGACGACACGCCCTTGGTCACCGTCCGGCGCAGCACCAGCGCGGCGACGAACGCGCCGACGATGCCCATCACGTACAGCCCGAGCATCACCAGCCCCTGCAACCCGACGAACGGCAGCACCTGCGTGTTGGGGATGAACGCGCCGATGATCAGCGTGTAGACTGGCAGGCGCGCCGAGCACGTCATCAGCGGCGCGATCAGGATCGTGGTCAGGCGGTCCTTCTCGTCGTCGATCGTCCGCGTCGCCATGATGCCTGGAATCGCGCACGCGAAGCTCGACAGTAAAGGGATGAACGCGCGGCCCGACAGCCCGACGCTGGCCATGACCCGGTCCATCAGGAACGCCGCGCGGACCATGTAGCCGCTCGCCTCGAGCACGAGGATGAAGAGGACCAGGATCAGGATCTGCGGCAGGAACACGATCACCGCGCCGACGCCGGCGATCACGCCGTCGACCAGCAGCGAGCGGAGCAGCGAATCGGGCAGTTCGGCAGTCAGGAACGCCTGCAACGCGGTGAAGCCCGCATCGATCGCGTCCATGAACGGCTGTGCCCAGCTGAACACCGCCTGGAACATCAGGAACATGATCGCCAGCAGCAGGATCGGCCCCGCGACGGGGTGCAGCGCGACCGCGTCGAGCATGTGCGTCCAGCGCCGCACGGTCGTTTCGGACACGGTCGCCGACGTGGCGATCGCGCGCGCGCGGCGCTGGAGCGTGACGATGTCGTCCTGCACGCTTCCGTCAGACTTCCGGAGGCGCATCGGGCCGTTGACGACGATGCCGGACAGCGCGGCCTTGAGTTCGTCAAGGCCACGCTTGCGCACCGCGACGGTCGGGATCACCGGCACGCCGAGTTCGCGTTCCAGCACTTTGGGGTCGAGCTTCAGCCCGTCGCGCTCGGCGAGATCGACCATGTTGAGCGCGACCACCACCGGCAGGCCGAGCGCGATCAGCTGGAGCGTGAAGCGCAGATGGTTGTCGAGATTGGCGGCGTCGACGACCACGACCAGTGCGTCGGGCAGGCGCTCGCCGTCCTGCGTGCCGGTGACGACGTCGCGCGTGACACGCTCATCGGGGGAGGAGGGTTCGAGACTGTACGCGCCGGGCAGGTCGACCAGTTCGATCGGTCGCCCGTCGTCGAGCATCAGCCGCCCGACCTTCCGCTCGACCGTCACGCCCGGATAATTGCCGACCTTCTGCCGCGCACCGGTGAGCGCGTTGAACAGCGCGCTCTTGCCGGCATTGGGATTGCCGACCAGCGCAACCAGCGGTGCTGCGTTCATTCTAAAGGATTATTCGGCCGCGGCAGGCATGGGAGAAACCTGGATCGCACCTGCGACGGCGCGGCGGAGCGCGACGGTCATGCGGCCGATCCGGCAGGCGATCGGGCCTTGGCCGAGCGTCGCACGGTGCAGCACCTCGACATCAACACCCTCGTCGAAGCCCAGCTCGCGCAGACGACGTGCTTCCGGCCCTGCAAGGCGCGCCCACTCGATTGCCGCAACAATCGCGTGCTGCTTGCGCGGCAGGGTTTCGAGGCTGACGGAACGATCGAGGCGAGTGTCCATGATGCGACTGATTATCAGTAACGCTCGCGGAAGGGAAGCCCTAAGCGGCTCGGCCGACCGCTAACGCCCCGTCATCCTGACGAAAGTCAGGACCCAGAGCCAAACAGGACGGCGTTCGTCGCTCTGGGTCCTGGGTCGCGCCCAGGATGACGAAGTTTGGGAGACGTCCGCGCTCAAACCCTCAGGTCATCGGATAGCGCAGGCGACCAACGAATCGCGACAGGCTGAAACCGTGCTCGGTTCGCTTAAGGAAACCGGCCTTGGCCTTTTCGAACTGCATGATCCCGTTGATGCGGCGACCCAGGAACGCGCGCGTTTCGGCCAGGCTCTCGCTCTCGTCGTCGAGGAACACCGTGATCGTCGACGCGTACACGCCGAGCAGGATCGTCCGCTTGGTATAGTAATTATAATCCGTCGAGACGTCGCCGGCCGCGCGCCAGATCGTATCGACCGTCCGCCAGCCGAGCCGCGTCGCCTTCGCCAGATTCTGCGGGAGCGCGAGGATCGCCACCGCACGGCGCAGCGATTCGCGATCGATCGACGTCGCATCGAGTCGCGCCTCGACCAATGCGGTGATCTTCTCGCGGATCTTCATCAGCGCCAGCCGCTCCGGCGGCACGGCAGCCAGCATCACGCCGTCGATATGCGCGAACCATGCGTCGATCATGTCGACCGGTCCGTCCTTGAACGCCAGTGCGGCGACGTCGGTGTCGATTCCCTCGGCTTCCGCGGCCATGTCGCGCGCGGCGTCGCTCCAGCCGTCGAACGCCGCGTTGGAAGCGATGCCGGGCGCCAGAAGTGCGCGGATTTCGTCGAGCGTAAGGTCCTGGGTCATACCGTCTCCTGCCGTTCCAGATCAGGCGTATCAAGCGCGTCTTCAAGAGGTAACGCTTCGGGGCCGGATCCTTGGCGGACGAGCACCAGCGCGACCGCGACCATCACAACGCCGACCAGATCCGCCGTGCCGAGCCGCTCGCCGTACACCAGCCAGCCGACCAGCCCCGCCACCACCGGCTGGATCAGCAACGCGATCCCGATCACCAGCGGCGGGAAGCGACCGAGCGCATAGATCATCAGGCCCTGGCCGATCACCTGGCTGCACAGAGCGAGCCCGATCAGCGGCCCCCAGTGCGTCGGCAAAACGCGCTCGCCCATCGCCAGCGCGAAGATCAGTAGTGGCACGATGCCTGCAAGCGTCGACAGCGTCAGCGCGGATATCGGGGCGAGCGTCGCCCGGGCGCGCGCCATCAGGATGAAATAGACGGTGTAAAGCAGCCCCGCGAGCAGGCAGAACAGATCGCCCGCGAGGTTCTTCGCATCGAGCTGATACGACCGCCCGAGCAGCAATGCGCCGCCCGCCGCCGCCAACGCCAATGCAAACCCTTGCGTCCGCGTCGGCCAGCTTCGCACGATCAGGAAGCCATAGATCGGGAAGATCAGCGTCGCGACATTGCCGAACAATGTCGCATTGGCGAGCGTGGTTCGCAGGATCCCGAGATGCCACGTGCCGAGATCGGCCGCGAAGCACACCCCGCCCGCTAGCAGCCCGGCCCACAGCTTCCACCCGAGCCGCCTCGGTCGCGCGCCCTGCTGGACCGCGAGCACGACCAGGAACGGCACCGCCAGCGTGAGCCGCCAGAACCCCGCCGCCACCGGCCCGACTTCGGTCGCGCGAACGAACCACGGCCCGAATGCGAGTGCGACGTTCGCCACCACCAGCGCCGCGAACGCGATCAGGCCCGGCGCGGCGACACTGTTCGCCTCCGTCGTCAAACCGCGCGGCGTATCGGGCGCGCTAGATAATCTTTGCGGGTCGGGGCGATGCATGCCGCCCTGTAGCCTCCTATCTTCCGCCCGTCAGGCCAATAAGGAGCTTCCATGCCTAGCCTATTCGATCCGATTACCCTTGGTGCCGTCGACGCGCCGAACCGCATCCTCATGGCGCCGCTCACCCGTGGGCGTGCCGACAGGGATGCCGTGCCGACCGACATGATGGTCGAGTATTATACGCAGCGGGCGAGCGCCGGCCTGATCATCTCGGAGGCCACCGGCATCAGCCGCGAAGGCCTTGGCTGGCCGTTCGCGCCGGGTCTGTGGACCGATGCGCAGGTCGCCGCCTGGAAGCCCGTCACCGACTCGGTCCACGCCGCCGGCGGCCGGATCGTCGCGCAGCTGTGGCACATGGGGCGCCAGGTCCATTCGTCGGTGATCGGCGGCCAGCCGGTCTCGTCGTCGGCAACCGCGACCGAGGGCCAGGCACACACGTTCGAGGGCAAGCAGGACTTCGAGGTCGCGCGTCCGCTTGAACTGAACGAGATTCCGCGCCTGCTGAACGATTATGAGCTGGCGACGAAGAACGCGCTGGCGGCCGGCTTCGACGGCGTGCAGATCCATGCGGCGAATGGCTATCTGATCGACCAGTTCCTGCGCGATAACGCCAATCTGCGTACTGACGAGTACGGTGGCTCGATCGAGAACCGCGTCCGCCTGCTCCGCGAAGTCGCCGAGCGCGTGATCTCGGTCGCGGGTGCAGATCGCGTCAGCGTCCGCCTGTCGCCCAACGGCGATTCGCAGGGTGTCGACGACAGCAACCCCGAGCCGCTGTTCACCGCCGCCGCAAAGGCTCTGTCCGACCTGAGGATCGCGTTCCTCGAGCTGCGTGAGCCGGGCCCCGATGGCACCTTTGGCCGTACTGACGTGCCAAAGCTCAGCCCGGCGATCCGGAAGGTCTTCAAGGGCGTGCTGGTCGTGAACTCGGACTATGACACGCTGGAAAAGGCGCAGGCCGAACTCGACAAGGGTGATGCCGACGCAATCAGCTTCGGTCGTCCGTTCATCGCCAACCCGGACCTGCCGGAGCGCCTGCGCGCCGGTGCGCCGCTGGCGAAGGACGACGCGAAGACGTGGTACAGCCAGGGCCCCGAGGGGTACATCGACTACCCCGCGCTCGAGACTGCGAACGCGTAACCTTTGATAGACGGATCGACGTCCAGCGTTGGTCCGCGAGGATCGCCCGAACCACTCCGTCACCCCGGGCTTGTTCCGGGGTCCACTGTTCCGCACGATCGATCCTCTCGATCTTGCGGAACGGTGGATGCCGGAACAAGCCCGGCATGACGGAGGCCGGTTAGTCGCTCTTCAACGTGATCCTTGCCCTAGTCACCGGTGCCCCCATCGCCTAGCAGCGCGCTTCCGCGCCGCAGGGGCGCATCGGTGACGACAGGAAATGCAATGACCGACGGCTGGCCGAGCGGCGGCAGGGGAACGGGGCCGCTCATGCCCGGCGCCGCCGACCGAGCCGCAAAACGCGCGGAGGAGCGCGCCAACGGCCGCGAACAGCGCGCCAAGGAACGGTTAGCCGCCGCGGAACAGCGATCCGAATCGCGCGCCGCCGAGCGTGACCGCCAATCCCAGAAACGCGAACGCGCCCGCGAAAGCCGGCGTATCGAGGAGGATCAGCGGATCAAGGCGCGGCTCGATGCACCGCCGACCAACGACGTCGAGGCGCTGAAGATTTCCAAACGCCGCCGCTCGGGCGCGCTCGCCCGCAGCGGCGAGGAATCGAAGACCGACCGCGATACGCGCAGCTACAAGACGATCGTCGATACCGCCCGCATCCGCACGCTCGCCGATCGCGGCGCGTCGGTGTCGGGGCTCGCCGGCGCGTTCGGAATCACGATCGAAGAGGTTGAGGCGGCGTTGCTGGAGACCGCACCCAAGGACTGAACCCCGTCAGGCGGCGGGCCCGTCGTCCGCGAGCCACGCCTTCGCCTCGTCGATATCGAGGAACGTGCGGCAATTCTCCGCCTTCAGGTAACGTTCGGTCTGGAGCTTCGCCAGATGCGACGCGACCACCGCGGCGATCGGCGCCGACGTAACCTTCAGCGCCTTGGGCATCATCGCTTCGAGTGCATCGATGACCTTCAACGGCTGGATCGCCGCCTTGCGCAGGTCGGCGAGCACGACGAACCGGCCGTGATACAGCCGCGCGGCGGTGCCCCGCGCGAGCAGTTCCGCGGAAAACGCCGCGGTCGTCGCGACCGACCAGAACCCCTCGGTGACGATGGTGAGCGTCTTGGTCGGGGAGTCGAAGCTGATCGTGTACATGCCGCCGTCCGCTACCATCGGCATCTTAACGATATGCCTTCACGATACGTGGCCCTTCGGTTCAGTCGGTCCCGGGAAGGTCGACATGGAGCCGGCGGAAGCGTGCCTCGATCAGGCTGTACGCACCGAACAGCGCCAGCCCGATTCCGGTCAGCACGAGCAGCCACTTGCCGCCCGGTTGCGACTGCAGCCGCTCCAGCGCCTCCGCCACGCCGCCCGCGTCGCTCGCATGTGCGGTCCAGGCCGCCAGTCCGAACAGTCCGGCAACGATCAGGAACACCAGCGCGCGCGCGCCGTAGCCGATCCGGCCCATCGTGCAGACGTAACCGGGCGCGGGGGCGTCGCCGCGGAGGTCATGGATGAAGTCCCCGCGCCATGCCTTTTGCGCCTGCTGGAACGCGGCGACCAGCACGCCGACCGCGACTGCGCCGACCAGAAGGCGTCCGGCCGGCTGGTCGAGCAGGAGCGCGGTCCAGTCGCGTGCGCTCTCGTCGCCGGGTGAGACGGCGGCATCGCGCGATCCGGTTTTCATGGCGAGCTTGGCGGCGGTCCAGGCGAGGATCAGATGCGCGATCCCGCTGACGAGGTGGCCGATGCGCTTGAGGCTGCCCTTGATGTCGCTGCCGATTCCCTCGGGATTGGCGGCGGCCTCGGTGAGCCGCCAGACCGCGTAGCCGAGCAGACCCGCTGCGACGATGGCCAGCAGCAATGGCCCGAGCGGTCCGTCGGCCATCGACCCGATCGCGCCCTGATTGTCGGCGATCTTGCCGCCATGCAGCGCCGCGTCGACCGCGAACCAGCCGACGAGAATATAGACCACCCCGCGCGCGGCGAAGCCGAGTTTGGCGAGCAACGTCGCGTTCGCATCCGAAATCATGATCGCCCCTTTGTTACGGGGGCATAACGGCGCGGCGCGCGGGACGTTCCTGCTGATGGCAGCGGAGGGTGTGGTTGTCGGCAGCTACCTAAGATTTGTTTCCGCGCGAAGGCGGGATCCAGACTGGCCTCCCGCCTTCGCGTGAGAACAAGGGAGGGCATGGTGCCGCACGACTTCACGATCCTCCCCCGCCAGGGGGAGGTGGCAGGCTCTTGCCTGACGGAGGGGGAGGTAAGGTGTCACCGAAGTTCCGTGTCCTCCCCCTCCGTCGCCTTCGGCGCCACCTCCCCCTGGCGGGGGAGGATTGAAGGTTTCGCGTCTGCGAGGAGGCCCGCGGGTGACACTTGGACGTGGGAAGGGTGAGGGCAAGGTTATTCCGAGCGATCGCCAGATGTGGGACTGTCGAGCCAGGCACCATCCAGCGTCCCGTCCACCCGAGCCTTTACAGCCGCCTCGGCCGCCTTCTCCGCCGCCGTTCGCCCGAACATCGGCCGGTTCTGGTCCGCCCGCACCGCCGCCTCGGCCCGCGCCCGCTGCTTCCGCGCAAGCCGCAGGTTGATCACTTCACCCATGCGCGCATCTCACGCGAGGAAGCGGTCCTTCAGCGCCAGCATCGCCAGCGCCGCGTTTGCCGCGCCGCCGCCCTTGTCGCCCTCGGTCGGACGCGCGCGCGTCAGCGCTTGCGCTTCGTTCTCGGTGGTCAGGATGCCGTTGCCGATCGCAAGGCCGTCCATCGTCAGCTGCATGATGCCGCGCGCGCTTTCGCCCGCGACGATCTCGAAATGATAGGTTTCGCCGCGGATCACGACTCCCAATGCGACATACGCGTCGAACGTCTCGCTCTCGGCCGCCAGCGCGATCGCACCGGGGACTTCGAGCGCGCCGGGCACGGTGATCGTCTCGTGCGTGTGGCCGGCGGCTTCGATCGCCGCCTTCGCGCCTTCGATGAGAAGGTCGTTGAGGTGATCGTAGAAGCGGGCTTCGACGATGAGGAGATGGGCCATTAGTTGCTCTTTTCGATATCCAGGGACGCGATGCGCCGCTCGCCGACGATCGACAGGCCGTAGCCGTCGAGCCCGACCAACGTGTGGTGCGTGTTGGTGATCAGCACCATGTCGTGGACGCCGAGTTCTGTCAGGATCATCGCACCGACGCCGTAGTCGCGCAGTTCCTCCATGTCCGGGGTGATCTCCGCGCCGGCCTTCTTCATCACCGCCGACGTGAAGGTGTTGCTGCGGGGCCG
>JAJNQF010000375.1 GCA_021154945.1 Sphingomonas sp. | reverse complement strand
GAGGTTGATCGCGCGTCCCCTGCCCTGTCCGAATTGAAGTCGTTAGGCAGAAACAGCACCCCTGATTTTTGGCTCAGCGCTTCAAATTGAAGTCGCTAAGTAAAAGCGACAGCAAGACTTTGATAACCTTAACAGGAATCGTCGTTACGGAAGCTAACACGGACTTGACTTCCGTCATAGCGATGCCTTTTCGCACCTCCTTCTCATTATCGATAACTACCTCTTATCGATAGTGTTGGACACAAACACGCAAATCAGCGATTCTGGCGGCCCGGAGCCCGGAAAATCATCACCGCCGGGCCTCCGATCGACGAGAGGACACGACCGCTGCCAGCCCCCTCCCCGTTTCCGAACGCCCTCGTTGGGCACCTCAGACGTCGTGGCGCTGGCCGACATCCGGGTCGGCCGAGCTCAAGGCTCCTCGTAGAGGCCGTCGCGAAAGACCTTGTCGGCCGGCCGCGCATCGGTCCTGTCGCCTCGCGCGCGGAGTTCTCGCGCGAACCGCGCGCCCTCCTCGGCCAGGGAGGCCGGCTCTGGCTCCAGCTCGGCATCAAGGTGCTCAAAACCGGGCGTCATCTCCGAGGCCTCGATCGCGGCACTGTCCTCCTCGGTCAGATCGACGGTCCGAACGGCCCGACGATCGCGGCCGGTCGCGCCGGCATCGGCCGACGGCGCCTGATTCTGCTTCTCGCGACTGCCCATGGTGCTGTCCTTCACTCCGGCTCGATCATAGCAAAAGGGCACGCCTCCCGCATGGGATCTATTGAATGTCGCAGCGAGACTGATTATAGTCACGATAGTCATTATGGTCACAGGAGCTAATCGTGACAACCCCCCGCAAGACTCAGACCCTTGAATCGGATCATTGGACGGTCGCCGGCGCCAAGGCGCGTCTCTCCGAAGTGATCGAGCGCGCCCAGAGCGACCCGCAGATCATCACCCGCCACGGCAAGCCGAGCGTCGTCATGGTCTCGGCGCAGGAATGGGCGCGCAAGACCGTCCGCAAGGGCACGCTGGCCGAGTTTCTGATGGCCTCCCCCCTGCGCGACGCCGATCTCGACCTCGATCGGGTCCGCGACCAAGCGCGCGACCTTGATCTATGAACGTCCTGCTCGATACCAACGTGCTCTCCGAGGTTCGCCGGCCGGCGCCCGACCCAAAAGTGCTCGCCTGGCTCGATACGGTCGACGAGGACCGGGCCTTCATCAGCGTCGCGTCGATCGCCGAACTTCGACGCGGCATCGCCCTGATGGACGACGGCCGCCGCCGCGAGGCGCTGACCGCATGGCTCGCGGAGGATCTGCCGGCGCGCTTCGCCGGGCGGATCCTGCCGATCGACCCCGCGATCGCCGAACGCTGGGGCGATCTGATGGCGCAGGCCAGCCAGAGCGGTTTTGCGCTTTCGGTCATGGACGGGTTTTTTGCGGCCACCGCGCTTGACCGTGAGCTGGTGCTCGCCACCCGCAACACCAAGGATTTTGCGCCGCTCGGCGTACCATTGCTGAACCCCTGGACTGATGACGGAGTGTCGGGATGACCGCCCCTGCCCGCCTCCCGGACGCCGCCTCGCTCGAAACCGTCCTGGCCGGGCTCGATCCGGCCTCGGTCGACGCGGACCTCGTCCCGGCGCTGGCCGCCGCCTTTCCGGGCTTTGCCTTCGGGTTCGCCCCCGTCGACGACGATTACTGGCGCGACACGAGGTCGGTCCTCCAGCCGGACGGCACACGGCTTGGCGAATTGCGGCCCTGGATGACGGCCGAACTCGCCAAGGACAACGGCGACGTGCTGGCGGTCTGGAACCGGCTGAAGGAGACCGATCTGCGGATTACGGAGTGGCGCGGCACCAGCGCCTGCGTGTCGGCGCCGACCGGGCCGGGCGCGGCCGACTATCTCCAGATTGCGCTCGGTCGCGAGATCGAATGGCGCGCCGGCCCGATCGTCAACCCGGATTATCGACCCTGGGGCAAAGAAGAACTGCTCGATCCGAGCTGGCCCCGCACCGATCAGCTTCCCGATTCAGATCGCCTTGCCGGTCCGGTCTATCGCTTGCTCGGCCGCGCCGGCGGCGCGGTGATCCATGTCCGCAGTTTTCTCGATCGCTGCGGCCGCATCGAGCGCGAGAAGCGGGCGGCCAAGCGGCCGGAGCTGGAGCGGCGCGTCATCCGCGAGGTCGGGCCGGGCGGAACGCGCGAGACGCCGTTCCTCGACGCGGTCCCGGACTATTTTGATTTTGTCCCGCGCGAGCTGCGGTTCTTTCAGGACTGGGAGGAATCGAGCGCCAGGCCGCAGCGCGTCTTCGCCCATTGGGCGCTCGACGCGCGTGATTACACCCACAAGGGCGAGCGCGAGGTCGGCTTCATCCCGCGGCCGCTGAAGCCGCCAAAGGAGCGGCTGCTCATGACGCCGGAGGATTCGGTGCATGCGTTGATGGACCGGATCGAGGCTGTGGACCGCGAGATCGGCCTGCCCTTCGGCTGGTTCTTCCTGATGACGCACGGCCACTGGGTCGACCCGGACGTTGGGCTTGCGATCGCCGAAGGCCTGAAGGCCCAGCGGGTCCGCCTTCCCGACCCCGACGCCCGCGTGCTGTTGCGTTGGGCGGATCGAAGCTACGGTTTCTGACGGAGCGCCGCCGATGGACGACATCACCTCCCATGCGCTGGTCTCCGATCCCGAAACCCGGCGCGCCCTGCAGCTTGACGCCCTGTCTGCCATCCTGCCGATGGAGCGCCGCGATCGCCTCGCCGAGCTCCTCACCGACGACGACGTCGCGAC
>JAJNQF010000369.1 GCA_021154945.1 Sphingomonas sp. | reverse complement strand
CTCGCGAGATAGGCGCGGGTCTCACCGGGCAGCGCGCGGCCGGTCCGCACGTGCTCGGCATAGCGTGCCGGTCCCGCGTTATAGGCTGCGAACAGTCCGGGATAACCGAAGCGGTCATACATCAGACGAAGATAGAGCGTCCCCGCCAATATGTTGTCGCGCGGGCTATGGGGATCACGTCCGAGCCCGAGCCGCGCGCGCATTTCGGACCAGGTGCCGGGCATGAGCTGCATCAGTCCCATCGCGCCGGCGTGGCTGGTAATCGGGCGCCCGTCCAGCACCGTGCGCCCGCCGCTCTCGGCGCGCATGACGCGCTCGATCCATTCTACCGGCACGCCGAAACGCGCCGAGGCTGCCTCGATATAGGGCCGCCAGTGAACGACCGACTGCGCGTCAGCCGGTGCCGCCGCCAGCAGCGCCAGGGCGGTGATGGCGACCCTCAGCCCAGCCACAGCAGTCGCACCTCGCCGATGACGTCGCCGCGCGATGTCGGTCCGAAATAACGCCCATCGAACGAATCCGGGCTGTCCATCAGCAGGAACAATGCGCCCGAACGCAACATCACGCAGCCATTCCACCACGGCATCGGACGGTCGCGGCCATCGGCTTCGCGGCGTTCGGCCACCGGGTGGCCGTTGACATAGATCTCCCGCCCGCGCGCACAGACGCGATCGCCGGGCGCGGCCGCGACGCGCTTGACCAGCGGGATATTGATCGGAATGTAGCGCCGCTCGGCGGCGAGCCGGCGCCAGCGGTCGGGCACCCGGACCAGCACCATGTCGCCCGATGCGATGTCCTGCCGTCCGCTGACGGCATAGAGACCGATCGGCGCGCTGGCCGATGCGTTCCAGACCAGCCACGGCGTTGGCGGCAGCGCGATCGTGGTCGCCAGCGCGGCCGCGCCGAGACCGATCAGCGCGGTGGGTTTAGCCGGCAGACGGGAGGGTAGCAGCCTAGCCATTGCCTCCCTCCCGCATGTTCGCGCGCGACCAGGCCTCGATATCGTCGATATGGTAGCGCCAGACGGTGCCATGCTTTCGGCACGGCGGGCCGCGCCGCTCCCGGCGCATCTTCTTGAGCGTGTCCCCCGCGAGACCGAGATGGAACGCGGCCTGCTTGGTTGTCAGAAACGGGCAATGCTCGCGTGCCCGCCGAGCGCGCTCCGCGGCCGACGACGCCGTGGCTCCACCGTCCACAGCGGATGAATCCGCCTCGATCCGTGTTCGCGCGCCGCCGCCTGCTTCGGGGTTTGGATCGTGTGTCATGAGTGCAGCGCCCGGTCCGACGAACCCGCGTTACCCGCCGATCAGGCCCGCACGCGCGGCTTCCTGTTCGGCGACATAGGCATCCAGCATGTCGGCCTGGCCGGGGAGCAGCGCGTCGATCGCAGGGAGGCCGTCGATATCGTCCCGGTGAAGCAGCACGGACGGGCACTGGCCTTCGACATTGCCGAGATTGGGGCGATGCTGGGCATAGCCGATGAGCGCGGCCAGATCGGGATCGAACGCTCGAGCGATGGCGGGCGGATAGACGAGATACTGATTCTCGAACGTCCGCAGCCATCCGAGGCAATAGGAGGTGATGACCGCGCGGCGCACATGATCGGACTGGTTAGCGCCGGCACCATGCAGGATCGATCCGAGGAACAGCAGCGCGGAGCCGGGTGGCATTTCGGCGGCGACCGGACGTGCATCGCCCGGTTGCGATGCCGCATCGTGATGGCTGCCCGGCCAGACCAGCGTCGCGCCACTCTCCAGCGTGAACGGATCGATCGGCCAGATGACGTTGATCTGATAGTGCATCCCGGTCTTGACGCCGCCCCAGAGATCCTGGTCGCGGTGCGGCACCTGCGCGAGCGCGCCGGGATGGATTTCGATCGCCTGGGTGAGGTTGAGAACGATACGATCGCACCATTCCCCGAGCACCGTTTCGGCGATACCGCGGATGATCGGGTGCAGCACAAGGCCGGCGATATGCCGTGAACGCCGCAACAACGCGCCAAAGCGCTTGGTGCGGGCTCCGTAGAATCCGCCTTCGCAAAAGGGCGTGGCGACGAAGCGCGGTGCGAGTTCGGCTTCGAGCGCGGTGATTAGCTCGGTCGGCACGGCGTTATCGACAATGACATAACCGTCGGCGAGCAGCATCGCGGCGAGGCGGGCGGGGTCGTGCATCGCCATTCCCTTCACGCGGCTCTTGCCGCCGCATCGGGAGTGATCGCACCCGGTACATAGATGCCGTTCGACGCCAGCAGCGCAGGCGTACCGGCGCAGATCTCGATGCGGAACGCTCCAAGGAACGCGCCATCGATGCGGCGCGCGGGGCCGAGCGGCGCTGCGCGCCAGCCCATCGCCAAAACCTCCTCGCGAAAAGCAGCGGTCACGACGCCGGTTAGCATGGTGATTCCGCTGCCGAGCGCATGATCGACCATCGCCGAGATGAGCCGGTTGCGGACACGCAGGCGTCCGGGGGCGCCCAATCGTTGCGGCAGGCAAAGTCGCGTAATCTCGCGAACCTGCTCCCCCCGGGGCGCATCGCACTCGCAGAGCGACGCGAAACGATCGGCGAGAAGATGTGCGCCCTCTGTCGATAGCAGCCGCATCGACCCCTGGTGAATGCAGCCATCGTCGGTGGCGATCAGATAGACCGCCTTGTCGCCGTCATAGCTGTCGATTTCATAGCGGCCGCCGACGACCGGAACATCCCAGCCCAGCAGATCGACGAACAGGGTCTTGCGGTCCTCGAACATCGAGGCGGCGCGCGCATCGGTAAGCGAGCACCCTTTGACAATATGGATCATGGCAGTAGCTCCCGTTCAAATTGAACAGTCGCGAAGGGAGCAGAGATGAAGGGCTCAAACAGTCGTCAATATTGAGGATGCGGCGATCCCGCTCAGAACCGCGGGACGATCTCCTCGATGCAGACGATTCCGCAGGCGAGCGCGATCGCCGGGAGCTGCGCGCGGGAATAGATTCCGAAATGTTCGCGCAGGTCACGCATGTAGGTGCGCACTGTCGTCGGGGCGATGTTCATCATGATCCCGATCTCGACGTCGCTCTTGCCCATCGCCGCCAAGCGAAAGCATTCGAGCCGCTTTGGGCTGAGATGGGGTAATTTCAGCGGGCGCGCCGGAAAGCCGTGCAAGCGCCGCGCCTCG
>JAJNQF010000368.1 GCA_021154945.1 Sphingomonas sp. | reverse complement strand
CTTCAAGGTCACCGTGCTGGCGAAGGGCGCGCTCAACGAAGGCTCGACCGCCTGGGCGCAGGGCGGGATCGCCGCGGTGCTCGAACCGGGCGACACGTTCGAGACCCATGTCGAGGACACGATGGTCGCCGGCGCCGGCCTCAACGACCGCGCGATCGTCGAGATGGTCGTCGAGGGCGCCCCCGCCGCGATCGAGCGCCTGACGCGGCTGGGCGTCCCGTTCGAGACCGAAGGCAATGCGCTCCACCTGACCCGTGAAGGCGGCCACTCCCACCGCCGCATCGTCCACGTCGCCGACGCGACCGGCTGGGCGGTCCAGGAGGCGCTCCAGAAGGCCGCCGAAGCGCATCCGAACATCACCCTCGTCCCCGACCAGATCGCGATCGATCTCGCCACCGGCCGTCACGAGGAGCGCTATTCGGGCGCGGGCAACGTCTGGGGCGTCTACGCGGTCGACCGCAAGACCGAGCGTGTCGCGCTCTACACCGCGCGCGCGACAATCCTCGCGACCGGTGGCGCAGGCCGCACATACCTGTTCTCGACCGCCCCACGCGGCGCAACCGGCGACGGAATCGCGATGGCGTGGCGCGCCGGCGCCCGAGTCTCCAACATGGAGATGATGCAGTTCCATCCGACCTGCCTCTACAATCTGGAGGTCAAGAATTTCCTGATCACCGAGGCGGTGCGCGGCGAAGGCGGACGGTTGATCAACCCATCGACCGGCAAGCGCTTCATGACCTATTACGACCCCGCTCGGATGGAGCTTGCACCGCGCGATATCGTCGCCCGCGCGATCGATGCCGAGATCAAGCGCTACGGCCTCGACTATGTCCATCTCGACATCAGCCACATGCCCGCCGAGTTCATCCGCCACCACTTCCCGAACATCCACGAGAAGCTGCTGACGGTCGGTATCGACATGACGACTCAGCCGATCCCGGTCGTCCCCGCGCAACATTATACCTGCGGCGGGATCGTCATCGACGAACATGGCAAGACCGATCTTCCCGGCCTGTATGCCGCCGGCGAGTGCACCGGATCCGGCCTGCACGGCGCCAACCGCCTCGCGTCCAACTCGCTGCTCGAATGCTTCGTGTTCGGCGAGGCGGCGGCGGACAACATCGCCGCGAACTGGGACAATCTGCCCCCGCCCCCGCCGATCCGCCCCTGGGACGAAAGCCGCGTCACGGATTCGGACGAAGAGGTCGTCATCAAGCAGACCTGGACCGAAATCCGCCGTTTCATGTGGAATTACGTCGGCATCGTCCGCACCACCAAGCGGCTCGAACGCGCCAAGCACCGCATCGAATTGCTCAACGACGAGGTCGCGGAATATTACCAGCATTTCCGCGTCACGCCCGACCTGATCGAGTTGCGCAATCTGCTCCAGACCGCCGAGTTGATCGTGCGGTCGGCGCTGCACCGGCACGAAAGCCGCGGGCTGCATTTCACCCTCGATTATCCCGAAACGCTGCCCGACGCGGTCGATACGGTTCTCGTTCCCTGACATAGGGGCGACTCGGCGCACCCTCGGCGCGCTTCGTCGCAGTGGGGCGCGGGCCCTGTTTCCCGGGCCGGATCAACGGATAAGGGTCGCTGCTCCAGTGCAGGGCGTTCAATCCATCATGACATCGGCGAGTGCGTTCAAGCGGCTTCTGGCAACCACCCTCTTCGGCGTGGCGCTCGCCGGATGCGGATCGGCGTCGCGGCCGAGCCCGCCAGCGGTCACCCCGATGCAGCAGGCCGGGGGATTCGTCTCGATCCCGGTGCCGCCACCATTACCGCGGACTCCGCGCCCCGCGCCAGCCAGCCTGGTCAACGCGATCTCCGAATTGCAAAGCGGATTCCAGGGCAAGGCCGGCATCGCCGTCCGCGCGGTCGACGATGGCTGGACGGTCGAGGCCGGGGGGCGCCAGTTGTTGCCGCAGCAATCGGTCAGCAAGCTGTGGGTCGCAATGACCGTGATGGACCTGCGCGACCAGGGCAAGATCCGCCTCGACGAGCCGATCCTCGTGCGGCCGCAGGACCTGACTCTGTTCCACCAGCCGATCGCGATGCTGGTGAAGGGCGACGGCTATCGGACGACGGTCGGCGAGCTACTGACGCGCGCGCTGACGCATAGCGACAATACCGCGAACGACCGGTTGCTGACGCGGGTCGGCGGGCCGTCCGCGGTGCGGTCGATGATCGCGCGCAAACAACTCGGCGCGATCCGGTTCGGGCCGGGCGAGCGGCTGTTGCAGAGCGGCACGGCAGGGCTCGTCTGGCAGCCCTCCTATGCGGTCAACGGCGGCTTCATGACGGCGCGTAATCGGCTGTCGCCGGCGGTACGCGAGGCTGCGATGAATGCGTATGTGCGCAATCCGCCCGATGGCGCCGCGCCGATCGCGATCGCCGATGCGATTGCCCGGCTGGCGAAGGGTGATATCTTGTCGGAAACCTCGACCAAGATCCTGCTCGACACGATGGGGCGCTCGGTCACCGGCCGCGCCCGCCTGCGCGCCGCGCTGCCCGGCGGCTGGGAGATCGCGCACAAGACCGGCACGGGGCAGGATCTCGGCCGGCGCAATGCGGGATTCAACGACGTCGGCCTACTGACCGCGCCGGATGGGCGTCGCTATGCGATCGCGGTGATGATCGGCGACACGATTCGGCCGATGCCAGAGCGGCAACGGCTGATTCAGGCAGCCGCGGCGGCGGTGGCGAAGTATGCGGGGACCACGCGGCCCTCGAACTGAGGGCTGAGACGCAGACGCTCTTCTGCCCCCCTCCCTGGAAGGGAGGGGTTGGGGGT
>JAJNQF010000322.1 GCA_021154945.1 Sphingomonas sp. | reverse complement strand
AGAGGGAGGGGCCCGCGCGCAGCGTGGGAGGGTGAGGGCACGATCACCAAAGAACGTGCCCTCACCCTTCCGTCGCAAGAGCTCCTCCTTCCCTCTCCCCGGAGGGGCGAGGGAAAGCCTACGCCCGCCGCGCCGCCAGCTCCGCCTTCCACCCCCGCGCGCGCCACCACATGATCACCCCGGTCACGGCCAGCACCGCCGGCAATATCCCACCGAGGAAAATCACGAACTGCCACAGCGCGCCCATGTCGGTGCCGTCGTGGATCCGTCGCATCCACCGCGCCACACCGCCCTGAGGCCGCGCGGGCGCCGCGGTCGCGCCACCGGTATCGTCGGCGATCTTCACTCCCACCGGCGTCCCTCCGCGCGCGAACGTCACGGTCCAGTCGGCGCTGAGGTCGGTCGGCCACGCGACACTCCGCAACGGTGCGCCACCCGCCAGCGCCCGAGCCTTGCCGATCGCCACATCGAGCGGCTGCGCGGGCTTGGCCAACGGTTTCGCACGCATCATCGCCCCGCGATCGGGCCCGCCTCTCGGCCGCGACGCCTCGCCGGTGATCTTGCCAAAAAACTGCGGAAACGAGATCCACGCCCCGGTCAGCGACAGCACGAACAGCGGCAGCGCGATCCAGAAGCCGAACAAATGATGCAGGTTGGTATCGACATTACGATGCCGCCGATACCGCAGCCCCCGCGTCCATTTGCCGATCGTCGGCCACCACAGCCACAGCCCGGTAAAGCACGACACCATCATTGCCACGCCGATCCAGCCGACGATCGACCGCCCGACCCCAGGAAGTTGCAGGCTCCCGTGCAGCACGTGCAAGAACCGCACGAGCCCGCCGTTCGACGGCGACACCTCCAGAACGCGCGCGGTCGGCGGATCGAGATACACCATCGTCCGCTGCGGCGGCCCCGGCCGCTTGGGCGCGGTCCCGGCAGCAGCGGCCGCGATCACCACCGGGCCGCCATCCTCGGGCATCGTCAGCTGCGCGATCCGCTCGCCGTGCTTCAACGCGAGCGCCGCCGCCGCGACATAGGCGTCCGGGCTGAGCACCGTCGTTCCCGACACCGCATAGCGGCTCGGATCGACGATCCGGTCGAGCGCATCGTGCCACACCAGCGCAGCGCCGCTCAGCGACAGCGGAATGATCAGGATCGCCAGGATAAGCCCGATCCACTTATGGACCTGGAACCACGCCCGTCGCATCGCCAGCTTGCTCATCACTCGAATACTCCCTGTACGCCGAGCGTGGCACGACAGGCAGGCTCAAGTCCATTCACCCGCACGCCGGGGGCTCTGTGAGCGAATGTGCAGCAGTATGAACGCGCGTGCAAATAAGGGCATCTTGCCCGCAACGCTTCAACCTCTTGCCGCTCCCTGAAACCCAAGGAGCGGCAAGGTCGTCTTTAGAACCGGTCCGCTCGCTGCCCCAGCAGCGTCACCTCGACGCGACGGTTAAGGCGCATCCCAGCCGCCGTTGCGTTGGTCGCGACCGGATCGCGCTCGCCGTGGCCGACGACGCTGAACCGTGCACGCACCACGTCCATGTCGTCGAACGCTTGGCGAACGCTGGCGGCGCGGCGCTCGGACAGGTCCTGGTTATGCGCATCCATCCCGCGCGAATCGGTAAAACCGTCGATCGAAACGCGGACACCGGGGTTGGCGCGCAGATAGCGGGCGAGCGGGCGCAGCTTCTCAATCGCGCCGGGACGCAACACGGCGCTGTCGGTGCGGAACAGCACGTCCTCCTGCAGCGTCAGCGTCGCGCCGCGCGGGGTCTGGCGGAAGCCGTAGTTGCGCATCGCACCGCGATCCCAGGTGGCTACGGTCTCGACCACGGTGGTGCCGCCGCGGCCGCCGCGATAACCGCGCGGATCGCGACCGTACGCGTCCCAGTCGAACCGATCGCGACGCGGACCGGCAAGGCGGGCGAATTCGCGGTTGGCGTCGTCGGCTTCCTGGCGGCTGATCCGGCCGTCGCCGTTCGCGTCGAAGTTCGGCATCACGAACGCACGACCACGTGGCGTATTGCGAAGCTCGGGGAACAGGATCGGCACGCCAGCGCCGACCAGCCGATACCCAGGCCGGGTCCAGGGCGCCGTGCGCGGGTCGAAGCGTGCCTGGCCCTGCGCCAGCGCAGGCGCGACGGTCGCGGTGGCCATCAGGATGCCGAGGGCGGCGCGGGCAAGTTTATAGGACATCGTGAACTCTCCGTGATCTTCGATGGGACGGGCTCTGCCCGCGGCCGCTTGAACGCACAGTGACCTCGATCGACAGCCTGTGTTCAGCCGAAGATTATCTTTTTCTTTCAGTGATTAGCGTGGCCTACGGCGATGCGCGTCGCGCCGCCGCCAATCGCGTCGAACAGCGCATCTTCGGTGCCGGTCATCCACACCTGCCCGCGTCCCGACAGCCGCTCGAACAACGCCGCGCGTCGGGCCGGATCGAGATGCGCGGCAACCTCGTCGAGCAGCAGCACGGGCGACTGGCCGGTCCGTTCGGCGACCAGTTCGGCATGCGCGAGGACGATGCCGAGGAGGAGCGCCTTCTGTTCGCCGGTCGACGCGAGCGAGGCTGCGCGCGCCTTGTCGAGATGCGTTACCGCGAGGTCGACGCGGTGCGGGCCGACGAGCGTGCGGCCGGCGGCGGAATCTCGCGCGCGGCCCTGGGCGAGGTCGGCTTGGAGGCGAGTGGTGTCGCCGGCCCAGCCTTCGAGCGCGAGGCCGGCGCGGGGAAACGGGCCGTCATCCTGGTGCGCGAGCCTCGTGCCGAGCAGCGCGACGGT
>JAJNQF010000309.1 GCA_021154945.1 Sphingomonas sp. | reverse complement strand
CGCCTAAAGTCCGATGCCGCACCCGCCCCAAATCCTCCCCGGAACGGGGAGGGGGACCGTGCGCCGCTCGGCGAAGGGGGGAGGGGGAGCGCCGCAGACGTAGCGTTTGTGGATCTCACGTTACGCAGCGGTACGTTTGGGGAAGCCCCCCTCCACCATGCTTCGCATGGTCCCCCTCCCCTTGCAGGGGAGGATTAGGCTTCGACTTTTTTCTTTGGGGCGGCTTTCTTGGCGGGGGCCTTTTTGGCCGGAGCCTTCTTCGCTGGCGTTTTTGCCTTAGCCGCGTCCTTGGCTGGGGCCTTCTTCGCCGCCGGTTTCTTGGCGGGCGCTTTCTTCTTCTTCGTCGCCGGGGCCGCCGCAGCCCGCGCGTCGATCAGCGACGCCGCTTCCTCGAGCGTCAACTGGTCCTTCTCGATCGATTTGGGGAGGGTCGCATTGGTCGTGCCGTCGGTGACGTACGCACCGTAGCGCCCCTCCATCAGCTTGATCTCGGCCTCGGTGCGCGGATGATTGCCGAGTATCTTCAACGGCGCCTGGGCCCCTCGCGCGGTGCGACCACCGCCGGCCGCGGCTTCGGCGAGCTTTACCACGGCCGCGTTCATCCCCGTCTCGAACACGTCGGCGGTCGAGCCGAGCCGCGCGTATTTGCCCGCGTGCTTGAGATACGGACCATAGCGGCCGATCGCCGCCGTGATCGGCTCGCCGGTTTCGGGATGCGTGCCGATGGTCCGCGGCAGCGACAGCAGTTTCAGCGCCCATTCCAGATCGAGTTCGCCGATATCCTTCGGGATCGACGCCATCTTGCGCGCCTCGCCTTCGCCGATCTGGATGTAGGGGCCGAACCGCCCGGACTTGCGCTCGACCGGCAGGTTGGTTTCCGGATCGACGCCGAGCGTCGACGGACCCGCATCCGCCTCGGCGTCGCCACCGGGCTGCGCGAACCGGCGCGTGTATTTGCATTCGGGATAGTTGGAGCAGGCGATGAACGCACCGAACTTGCCGCCGCGCAGCGCGAGCTGACCCTCGCCACAATTCGGGCACAGCCGCGGATCGCCGCCGTCCGCCTTGGCCGGGAACAGGTAGGGCGCGAGGAAGGTGTCGAGCTCGGCGGTGATCGCCGAGGGCTGCTGCTCCATTACCTCGTTGGTGCGCGGCTTGAAATCGCGCCAGAACGCGTCGAGCACCGACTGCCACTGCGCGCGGCCGCCGGAGACGTCGTCGAGTTCCTCTTCCAACTCGGCGGTGTAGTCGTAGCCGACGTATTTCTCGAAGAAGCGCTCGAGGAACGCCGTCACCAGCCGCCCGCTCTCCTCGGCGAAGAAGCGGTTCTTCTCGATCCGGACGTACGCACGGTCCTTCAGCGTCTTGATGATCGACGCGTAGGTGGACGGGCGGCCGATGCCGAGCTCTTCCATCCGTTTGACCAGCGAAGCTTCGGAGAAGCGCGGCGGCGGCTGGGTGAAATGCTGTTCGGCGTCGACCTTCTTCTTGGCGGGTGCATCGCCTTCGCGCATCCGCGGCAGGCGGCGGGCATCCTCGTCCGCGGTGTCGTCCGACCCTTCCTCGTACAGCGCGAGATAGCCGGGGAAGAGCACGACCTGCCCGGTTGCGCGGAGGATGTTGCGGCCGGTGCCGTCGGCCATCTCGACCGTCGTGCGCTCCATGCGGGCGGAGGCCATCTGGCTGGCCAGCGCGCGCTTGAAGATCAGGTCGTAGAGGCGCGCGTGATCGCCGCCGCCGGCCTTGTCCTTGCCGAAATCGGTCGGGCGGATCGCTTCATGCGCTTCCTGTGCGTTCTTCGCCTTCGACTGATATTGGCGCGGCTTGTCGGGGACATAGCTCGCGTCGAAGCGGTTCGCGACGGCGAGGCGCGCGGCGCTGATAGCGCTCGAATCCATCTGCACGCCGTCGGTACGCATGTAGGTGATCGCGCCGTCCTCGTAGAGCCCCTGCGCGATCCGCATTGTGTGATCCGCCGAGAAACCGAGTTTCCGCGAGGCTTCCTGCTGGAGCGTCGACGTCGTGAACGGCGGCGGCGGGTTGCGGCCGGCGGGCTTGGTCTCGACCGACTGGACCGAGAAATTGCCGTCGAGCACCGCCTGCTTGGCGCGCTGGGCATCACCTTCGTTGCCGATCGAGAGGCGGTCGAGCTTGTTGCCCTCGAACTGCGTCAGGCGCGACGTGAACGCGGTGCCGTCATGCTCCATGTCGGCCGTTACCGACCAGTATTCCTGCGGCTTGAAGACGTCGATCTCGCGCTCGCGCTGGACGATCAGGCGGAGCGACACCGACTGTACCCGGCCGGCGGACTTGGCACCGGGCAGCTTGCGCCACAGCACCGGCGAAAGCGTGAAGCCGACCAGGTAATCGAGCGCGCGGCGGGCGCGATAGGCGTCGATCAGGTCGTCGTCCAACTCGCGCGGGTTCTTCATCGCCTCGGTGACGGTGGCCTTGGTGATCGCGTTGAAGGTGACGCGCTCGACCTCCTTGGGCAACGCCTTCCTTGCCCGCAGCACTTCGCGGACGTGCCATGAGATCGCCTCGCCCTCGCGATCCGGATCGGTCGCGAGGATCAGGCGGTCGGCGAGCTTCGCCAGATCGGTGATCGCCTTCAGCTGCTTCGACTTGTCCGCGTAATTCTCCCACGTCATCGCGAAGGCGTCGTCGGGATCGACCGAGCCATCCTTGGGCGGCAGGTCGCGGACATGGCCGTAGCTGGCCAGGACGCGGTAATCGCTGCCCAGATACTTCTCGATGGTTTTGGCCTTGGCAGGCGATTCGACGATGACAAGCTGCATGGGGAAACCGGGGTCCTTACGTGTACGCGTACGAGGGTGGCGGCGTCGGGGTAGTGCCGTCAACCCGAAGAGGGCTCAAGATCGACCGACGCGAGATGCGACCGTCGGTGCGGGTTTTCCAGAGGGGCTCGGCAGAGGGCGGGGTATTTCCCGGATTATGCCGACGCTGCTGGCACAATATCGATGTCGCCATGATGACAGTAAAACATCCCATCCGATCGTCTTCTGTTAATATTACTGCGGAGATCGTTACAACCGAGGTCGCCTACCGAACCAATTCAACGACATAACCGTTGGGCAGCCATCAAGATTTTCGTCCGGCTCAGTGGTTTCCTATGCGTGTTGCATCCTTCCGAACGGACCCTGAGGTGCGGCGGTATCTTCATGCACTTTCGCCGGGAGACGGCGGTAAGGGCTTGGAAACAGGTAGGGATGATCTAGCGTGACCCGACATGATCTCGCCGTTGCGAAATGGAAGTGTTCGTTCCTCGCGAAACAGATCGTGATCCTGCGGGACTCGGCCCCTGAACCCCATATCCTCCGCTTGATCGCCTTACATCAGGCCGAACTGGACGCTTTGCTTGCGGCCATTGCAACGTCGCATGATGCCAAGGACTGGGCTGCCGGCTGGGTAGGCGACGATACGCAGACGGACGACCAGCAGGCTCGTGGCGGTCCGCTCGAATCGGGGCAGGACCCTGTCGGGTGATGCGAACCTGTGCCGGTTTTTGCCGGACTAGAACAAGCTCGCGCGGCCTCCCGCGTGACGCTCCAGCCGGCCGCCGAGTTCGAGTTCGAGCAACACGGTGTGGACGACCGACGGGCTCAGATGCGACTGGCGGATGAGTTCGTCGATCGCGACAGGGACCGGACCGAGCAGGTCGGCGATCCGCTGGCGGTCGATGTCGCTCGCGTCTTCGGGCGGCGCCGCGGCGTAGGTGTCGATTGGGGAGCGCACGGAGCGTGGATCGAACGGGCGGATCTGTTCGAGGATGTCGGCAGCGGACTGCACCAGCGTGGCGCCTTCGCGGATCAGCAGGTTGCAGCCCTGCGCGCGTGGGTCGAGCGGGCTGCCGGGAACGGCCATGACTTCGCGGCCGGATTCGTTGGCGAGGCGCGCGGTGATCAGCGAGCCGGATTTGGGGACGGCCTCGACCACCACGGTGCCGATCGCGAGGCCTGCGATGATGCGGTTGCGCGAGGGGAAGTTGCGCGCCTTGGGCTCGGTGCCGGGGGGCTGTTCGGCGAGCAGGAGGCCTTCGGTGGCGACGCGCTCCTGTAACGCGGTGTTGTCGGGCGGGTAGGCGATGTCGATGCCGCTCGCGATCACGCCGATCGTGGCGCCGCTGGAGCCTGCTCCGAGTGCGCCGATATGGGCTGCGGTGTCGATGCCGCGGGCGAGGCCTGAGACGACCGTCGTGCCTTCCTCGGCGAGTTGCAGTGAGAGCTGGCGGGCGAAGCGGCAGGCGGCGGCGGAGGCGTTGCGTGCGCCGACCATCGCGATGCAGGGGCGGCTGACGTGGGCGATGTCGCCGCGGAAGATCAACGCCGGCGGGGCCGTCTCGATCTCGGCGAGCAGGCGGGGATAGGCCGGGTCGTCTAGGAAGAGGTAGTGTGCGCCGAGCTTTGCGGTGGCGGCGATTTCGCGCTCGACGAGGGCGGCGTCGGCGACCTTCGGGACGCGGCCCCCGCCGCGCTGGGCGAGCATGGGAAGGGCTTCGATGGCGGCGTCTGCGCTGCCGAAGCGGGCGATGAGCTGGCGATAAGTGACCGGTCCGATCCCGGTCGTGCGGATGAGCCGAAGACGTGAGACCGTCGGGTCAGTCACCCGGTGGTCGTTTTGAGCGGCCGATGCGCGGCTCGGTGCCCGAAAACAGGCGCTCGACGTTCTCGCGGTGCTTCCAGAAGACGATCAGCGCGAGCGCGAGTAGCAGCAGGACGAGATCGAACCGGCCGAACAAGGCGGCGGCGAACGGCGCGCTGAGCGCGGCGGCCATGCCTGCGACCGAGGATATGCGCAGGCCCGCGAGCAGGCCGAGCCAGACGACCGCATAGACCAGCCCGAGCGGCCAATGGAGCGCGACGACGATGCCCATGAGCGTGGCAACGCCCTTGCCGCCCTTGAACTTCAGCCAGACCGGGTAGCAATGGCCGATGAACGCACCGGCGGCCGCGAGCAGGGCGTTACCGGGGAACAGGTGTGTGACCAGCAGGACGGCGACCGCGCCCTTGGCCATGTCGAGCAGCAGCGTCGCGGCGGCGAGGCCTTTGCGACCGGTGCGCAGGACGTTGGTCGCGCCGATGTTGCCCGAGCCGATCGTGCGGAGATCGCCCGCACCGCCGAGCCGCGTGAGGATGACGCCGAACGGGATCGAGCCGAGCAGGTAGCTGAGCACGAGCGATAGCGTGGGCGCGACCCAGAGAATTTCCGTCTGCAAGTATGTCCCCCCGTTCTGGCGGTACTTATAAACGACGCGGGGCGGACGGCAAATGGCGTGAGTTTGAAGGGACGGTTTGAGCGGACACGGGCGCTTATACCCACGGTCTACTTGCTCCCCTCCCTGGAAGGGAGGGGCTGGGGGTGGGTTGGTTCGCTTGTGGCGCGACCGTCTGAAGTTATGGAAACCGACCCACCCCCAACCCCTCCCTTCCAGGGAGGGGAGCTAGGTTGCTCTGGTTTACGCACGTTGATCCGTCCTAAGAGCGCGACATGGACCAGCGCCCCATCCTGTTCTTCGATTCCGGCGTCGGCGGGCTGTCGATCGTCGGCCCGGCGCGCGCGGCGCTGCCCGATGCGCCGTTCGTCTACGCCGCCGACTCGGCCGGTTTTCCCTACGGCACGAAGAGCGAGGCGGAAATCGCGGCGCGGGTGCCGGTGTTGCTCGGGCGGCTGGCGGAGCGGTATCGGCCGCGGTTGATCGTGATCGCGTGCAATACCGCCTCGACGATCGCGCTGCCGGTGGTGCGCGCGGCGCTCGACCTGCCGGTGGTCGGGACGGTACCGGCGATCAAGCCTGCCGCGCTGCTGTCCAAGACGCGGACGATCGGCGTGCTGGGGACCGAGGCGACCGTGCGGCAGGCATATGTCGATGATCTGGCGGCGCGGTTCGCGGGCGATTGCACGGTGCTGCGCTACGGCTCGGCGGCTTTGGTCGAGATGGCGGAGGCCAAGCTTCACGGGCGACCGGTGGCACCGGCGCGCTATGCCGCGGTGCTCGACGGGCTGTTCTCGCAGGCCGGCGGTGATCGCATCGACGTGATCGTCAACGCCTGCACGCATTTTCCGCTGGTCGAAGCGGAACTGGCCGCGGCGACGCCCGGCGTGCGGTTCGTCGACGGCGGTCCTGGCATCGCGCGACGGATCGTGCACCTGATGCAGGGCGAATCATGGTCGGGAGCGGCGGAGGGGATCGCCGTCTTCACTCGGTTGGGCGACGACGAATGCGCGCTCGGACCCGCCTTGGCGGTGCGAGGATTCACGCGGATCGAGCAGCTTTAAGCGTTAACCTGGGACAATGTGGCACCTTGCTTCGCGGGCGTATCGTGGCAATGTGCCCCCAGGATGAGGAAAGCGATCACCGTAAGAGCGGTATTACGCTGGAACTGAGTGAAAGTGAGGCGTAGTGCCCAAGGCCATGATTATCGACGGCAAAACGGCAACGGACGGCATTAGTGGTCCGCGAGTCGATTATTCGCGCGTGTTCACGCAGGCGATCGACCGGTTGCATGCCGAGGGGCGCTACCGCGTGTTCATCGACATCTTGCGCAACAAGGGTGCGTTTCCCAACGCGCGCTGTTTCGCCGGGCATAACGGGCCCAAGCCGATCACCGTCTGGTGCTCGAACGATTACCTTGCGATGGGCCAGCACCCGAAGGTGATCGCGGCGATGGAAGAGGCGTTGCACGACGTTGGCGCAGGCTCCGGCGGCACGCGCAACATCGGTGGCAACACGCATTACCATGTCGACCTGGAGGGCGAGCTCGCCGACCTTCACGGCAAGGAAGCGGCGCTGCTGTTCACCAGCGGGTATGTCTCGAACGAGGCTACGCTGGCGACCTTGGCCAAGGTGCTGCCGGGCTGCATCATCTTTTCCGACGAGTTGAACCACGCGTCGATGATCGCGGGGATCCGCAATTCGGGCTGCGAGAAGCGGGTATTCCGCCACAACGACCTCGCGCATCTCGAAGAGCTGCTGGCCGCAGAAGATCCTGCCGTGCCGAAGTTGATCGCGTTCGAGAGCGTCTATTCGATGGAAGGCGACATCGCGCCGATCTCCGCAGTGTGCGACCTCGCCGACCGGTATAACGCGCTGACCTATTGCGACGAAGTCCATGCGGTCGGGATGTACGGCGCGCGGGGCGGCGGCATTTCGGAGCGGGACGAGGTCGCGCACCGGATCACGATCCTCGAGGGGACGCTCGGCAAGGCGTTCGGCGTGATGGGGGGCTATATCGCTGCCGATCGGACGATCGTCGATGTGATCCGGTCGTACGCGCCGGGGTTCATCTTCACGACCTCGCTGTCGCCGGTGCTGGTCGCGGGCGTTCTCGCGAGTGTGCGGCATCTGAAAAGCTCGAGCGTCGAGCGTGAGGGGCAGCAGGCGTCGGCGGCGATGCTCAAGGCGATGCTGAAGGACGCCGGGCTGCCGGTGATGATCGGCGATACGCATATCGTGCCGCTGATGGTCGGCGATCCGGTCAAGGCGAAGAAGATCAGCGACGTGCTGCTCGCCGAATACGGCGTGTACGTGCAACCGATCAACTACCCGACCGTGCCGCGCGGCACCGAGCGCCTGCGGTTCACGCCTGGCCCTGCGCATACCGAGGCGATGATGCGCGAACTGACCGATGCACTGGTGGAGATTTGGAGCCGGTTGGACCTTCGCAAGGCTGCCTGAGGCCGAACTTGCCTGCGCTGGCGGGCTTTTAGTCGATGGTAATGGTGCCGTCTGTATCAGGAACGGCGACAGGTTCGCCGAACCCTACCGAGTGGAACCGTGTGTAATCGCCCTCGACGGGGCTGGCATAGATGTGGACGACAGACCGGGCGCCGTCGACGACCCAGTAATGTGGGATCCCGCCGCGCCCATAGGCGAAGCGCTTCATCGTGGTATCGCGTGCGACCGAGGTTTCCGCGACTTCGATGACGAGCAGGAAGTCGGCGGCGACCGGTAGGCGGTTACCTTCGACCGGTTCACGCAACACGGCCACGTCGCAGCCGAGTACGGTATCGTTGCCGAGATCGACGGCGACCCCACCCATGATCCGCGCTTCCGGAAGCAGACCCGAAAGGCGGATGCCGATCTTAGCTTGGCGCGCGGCATGGCTTGCCAAAGGTAGGTCCATCCGTTCGAGTTCCCCATCGACCAACTCGATCCTGATGTCGTCGAACGCGCCGGACTCACCCATGCGGACAAACTCGGCCATGCGGACAAACTCGGCGATCGTGAAACGCGCCTTCGCCTGCCGGTCGGTGCGGGGACTCACGGCAGATGTCATCATGCCCGATTCGTACCACGAACCAGGTGTCCATACGACTCGCGAGCGGGATTAAAGCGCGGCGGCCAGCATCGTCAGGACGCCGAGGCCGAGCGACAGGGGTATGCGCAGCGCCATCCAGCCGGGTGGGGCAATGCCGGCGCGGACCAGTGCGCGGTCGACAAGCAATGCACCGACCAGGCTGATACCGAGCACGACCAGCGAAGGGCCAGGCCAGCGCAGGCCGACCATCCAAGGCCAGGCGGTCGCCAGCGCGATCAGGGAGGGGGTGACGCTGGCGAACCAGAGCCAGCGGGGCGGTGAGTCGGTGCGCGCGGCAAGGCCCCACCACAGGCCGCCGAGGAAGCTCAGGATGATCGCGGCATAGGCGTAGGCGATCGCCAGCGCGGAGTAGCGGCTTTGCGGATCGCCGCTCAGCAACAGCGCGACTGCAGCCAGCTGCGGGAGAAGGCCGCTCAGCCCCAGCAGGCGCGCGATCGGCGGGATGCTGCCGGTCGCGGGCTCACGATACGGCGGTCGCGCGGTCATCAGACGCGCGCGACGACACCGGTGGCGACGACCGGTCCGGTCGGCAGGCCCGTCGGCGAACCGCCACGGGGTTCGACCGAGATAGCAAGCGTGGCGCCCGGGGCGATGCGACCGCGGTCGACGCCCTTCGGCGCGAGCGAGGTCGGCTGGGCGGAGAGCAGGCCGAGCGAATGCGGTACGCCGTCGCCGCCGATCACCCAAAGCTCCGCGACGTGCGCGTGCGGAACGTCAGGGCCTGCCGCGACCCGAAGCGCGCCGTTGGCGGGATCATAGACCGCGGCGATCGGCGACTTCGCATCGCCGAGCATCGCGACGAGCACGCTGGTCGGCCGGGGAACCGGGGTCGGTTGCGACACCGGTACGGTCGGCTCGGGGCGGAGCATGACGAACAGGAGTAGGCACGCTGCGATAGCGCTGGTGAAGGCGGCAAGCGCCGGCCACGGGAAGCGGCTGACCTTGGCAGGCCCCGTCGTGCCGATCGTCGCCGTACCGATCGCCGTCGTGCGGGTCGCCACGCCGTCGAGGCTGGCTTCGATTCGCGCGGCGACGTTGGACGGCGCGGCGCGTTCGGGCCACAGGTCGAACAACACGGCCAGCCGCGATCGCCACCATTCGACCTGCGCGGCGAAACCGGGCTCGGCCAGCACGCGACGCAGAGCCACGCTCCGCTCCTCGCCTTCGAGCAGCCCGAGCGCGAGTTCGGCGGCCGCCACATCTTGGGGCACGCCAGTATCGATGGTCGGATCAGCCATCGAGACAATCCTTCAGGCGAGCGAGGCCGCGGCGTACCCAGCTCTTCATCGTACCCAGCGGCACGGCGCGCTTGATCGCGAGTTCGGCATAGGTGATCCCGTCGAAGAACGCGGTGCGGATCGCGTCGCGCTGCTGCGGTTCGAGACCGTCGAGGCACTCGATCAGTTCGCGCGACGATTCGCTGGCGAGCAACGTCGCTTCGGCACCCTCGCCGGGATCGGCAATGTCGGGTGCGTCGTCGAGCGGACTGGTACGCCGGACGCCCTGCGCGCGCTGCCAGTCGATGGCGCGATTGCGCGCGATCGTCGCCAACCAGGTTATCGGGCTCGCGCGGCCGGGTTCCCAGGCACCGGCGCGTTTCCAGATCGTGAGATAGACCTCGTGCAGCACATCCTCCGCGGCTTGGGCGTTGCCGCAGATACGGTGGGTGATGCCGAAAAGCTTCGCGCTGGTCAGCGTATAGAGTTCGCGAAACGCATCGCGATCTTCCTGACCGGTACGCAGCAGCACCTCGGAGAGATGCGCGCGGGCGGCGTCTGCGTCTGGATAGGCTCGGGTCACGACAGCGAACCTAGCGGCTAAGTCCGTCGCGGCAATAGCCTTCGCCGGGCTTTACGGTGAGGCAGTCGGTTTTGCCCGACAGATATTTCAGCCCGGTCGCATCGCCGTCGGTTGGGCGCAGGGTTTCGGGAATGTCGTTGCGGATGAACGTGATGGTTCTGCCGTTCGCGGTGCCGTCGAATGTGCCCTTGTGGTCGAGGTCCCATTGCATCGTGAGGTCGTAGTGACCGGGTGCGCCGGCATGGGCGATATCGAGGACCATGCCCTCCACGCCGACCCATCGGCCGGCATAGTCGCGCGGTGCCGGTGCGGACACGGTGGCGTTTCGCTCGACCGACCCTGCCGACGTCATGTTGCCGTCGCTGCTGGTGTCGGGGGCGGGGCCCGAGCAGGCGGCGAGCGCTACGGTTGCGAGCAGGGTGAGGGCTTTCATGGACGTCTCCTTCACGGTCGGCGTTCAGCGTGGATGCCGACCTTAGCGCGTCATCCTGACGAAAGTCAGGACCCAGAGCCACGGGTGATGCGCTATGTTACTCTGCGTCCTGACATTCGTCAGGATGACGAAGCCGCTGCGAACAGGTGTGGCAAATCCTGGCTCACGCCGGTATGGGGCTGGGCACCCGATCTCCCGTCACAGGAACACGCCAGGTGCGCATCGCCATCGCGTCCGATCACGCCGCCGTTTCGTTGAAGGCGGTACTTGCCGCCTGGCTGCGCGAGGCGGGGCATGACGTGCTCGATCTCGGTCCCGAGGGTACCGCCAGCGTCGACTATCCCGATTATGGTTACAAGCTCGCGTCGGCGATCGCCGATGGCAGCGCGGAACGCGGCATCGCGCTGTGCGGCTCCGGGATCGGCATCTCGATCGCCGCCAATCGCAATCCCGCCTGCCGCTGTGCGCTCGTCTCCGAACCGCTGTCGGCGAGCCTCGCCCGCGTGCACAACGACGCCAACGCCATCGCGATGGGCGCGCGCCTGATCGGCGAGGAAATGGCCAAGGCGTGCGTCGAAGCGTTCCTCACCGCCGATTTCGCTGGCGGCCGTCATCAACTCCGTGTCGACAAGCTAAAGGTCCCCGCATGAGCACCCAGCCCGAAACCCTCCAGCGCGAACTCCACGACGTCCAGCCGGACGGCTTCTTCACACGCACGCTCGCCGATGCGGACGCTGCCGTGTTCGCCGGGGTCGAGGCCGAACTCGAACGCGAGCAGACGCAGATCGAGCTGATCGCGAGCGAGAACATCGTCTCGAAGGCGGTGCTCGAGGCGCAGGGCTCGGTGTTCACGAACAAGTACGCCGAGGGCTATCCGGGCAAGCGCTATTACCAGGGCTGCGCGCCGTCGGACGTGGTCGAGACCCTCGCGATCGAGCGCGCCAAGCAGATCTTCGGCTGCGGGTTCGTCAACGTGCAGCCGCATTCTGGCGCGCAGGCGAACGGCGCGGTGATGCTCGCGCTGGTCAAGCCGGGCGACACGATCCTCGGCATGAGCCTCGATGCGGGCGG
>JAJNQF010000284.1 GCA_021154945.1 Sphingomonas sp. | reverse complement strand
GTCGCGCCAGCAGCGCGCTTCGCGTCGTCGCCAGCATCTCGGCGTTGCGCCCCGCATCGCCGAGCGTCGCGGCATATTCGATCAGCGCCGGATGATAATAGGCATCCTGCCGCAACGCCGCCTCGAACCAGGGAAGCGCCGCGATCAGGCCATAGCGGCTGCGGATCACCTCGCCTTGCAGCGTCAGCGCAGCAGGTTCACGCGGTGCCAGCGCGACCGCACGCGTCGCCGCGACCGACGCGCCGCCAACATCGCCCGCGGTCAGGCGGATACGCCCAAGATCGGTCCACGCCGCCGCATCGCCAGGATTGCGCCCCAGCACAGATTGGAGGATCGCGCGCGCACCGACGCCATCGCCCTGCGACGCAAGCGCACGCGCATGGATACGGTCGCCATAATCGGCATAGCGGGGTCGCGTCGCCGTGGCCTCGTCGATCGCGCCATCGGGATCGCGCTGCAAAAGACGAGCATGCGCCTGGAGCTGATGAAGACGAGCGGCGGGCAACCCCGCGTCGATCGCCCGCGCGATCTCGGCTTCCGCCGCCAGACCGTCGCCGAGTTCGAGATAGGCGCGCGCCAGCACGGCATGCGCGATCGCCCATTTCGGTGCCGCCTTGATCGCGGCCTGCGCATTGCTCCGCGCCGCGCTGTAATTGCCGTCTTCGAGCGTCGTCAGGCTCACGGCAAGAAGGCGCCGCGCATCGGGCTGCGGTGGGCGCATCGCCAGGGCCACGCCGATCCCGACGATGACCAGGCACAGCACGCAGATCGCCAGCAGCCGCGCGCGTTCGCCCGAGATCGCCGCGGGTAATGTTAGACCCCGGGACAGCGGCCGCCGTCGCTTGCGCCGTCGCAGCATGGGATAGCGCGCGTCAGGCATGGAGGTCGTAGCTCTTCAGCAGATCGTACAGCGTCGGCCGGCTGATCCCGAGCAAGCGCGATGCGCCGGAGATATTGCCGTCCGCCCGTGCCAGCGCCTGGCGGATCGCTTTCCGGTCGGCGAGTTCGCGGGCGGCACGCAGGTTGAGCGCTGAGGCGTCTTCGGCCTTGCCGTCGAGGTCGAGATCGGTCGCGGTGACCAGCTTGCCGTCGGCCATGATCACCGCGCGCTTGATCCGGTTCTCCAGCTCGCGGACATTGCCCGGCCAGCCCCAGCCATCGATCGCAGCGCGCGCGTCGGGAGCAAGGCCGGTGACGACGGGGTTCATCGACGCGGCGTAGCGCGTGACGAAGTGGCGCGCGAGCAATACCGCGTCGCCGGTCCGGTCGGCCAGCGCCGGGATCCGCACGACGATCTCGGCGAGGCGGTAATACAGGTCTTCGCGGAACCGACCGTCGGCGACCATACCGTCGACATTCTGGTGGGTGGCGCAGACGATCCGTGTGTTGACCGGGATCGCTTTCCGTCCGCCGACGCGTTCGATCACGCGCTCCTGGAGGAAGCGTAGCAGCTTCACCTGGAGCGCGAGCGGCACGTCGCCGATCTCGTCGAGGAACAGCGTGCCGCCGGCGGCCTGTTCGATCTTGCCCTCGGTGGTCTTCACGGCCCCCGTGAACGCGCCCTTTTCGTGGCCGAACAGCTCGCTTTCGAGCAGGGTCTCGGGGATCGCCGCGCAGTTGATCGCGACGAAATTGCCGCGCGACCGCGGCGACGCGCCATGCAGGCCGCGCGCGAGCAGTTCCTTGCCGGTGCCGCTCGCACCAAGCAGCATCACCGAGACGTTGGCCGGTGCGACCCGCTCCAGCGTGCGTGTGACCGTCGCCATTTCGGGTGAGGCGCTGATCAGCCCGCCGAAACCGCCCGCATCGATCCGCGCGGCGAGGCGGCGGTTCTCCGCCTCCAGCGCATGGACATGAAACGCGCGGCTGACGATCAGGCCGAGCGCGTCGATATCGATCGGCTTGGCGTAGAAATCCCAGGCGCCGTCGGCGATCGCCTGCAGTGCACTCTCGCGGGCACCGTGCCCCGAGGCGACGATCACCTTGGTATCGGGCTTCATCGCGAGGATATCGCGCAGGGTGGCGAACCCTTCGGTCACGCCGTCCGGGTCGGGCGGTAACCCCAGGTCAAGTGTGACGACCGCGGGCTCATGCGCGCGGATCGCATCCAGCGCCTGTGTCCGATCGCTGGCGACAACGATCTCATACCCTTCATACGCCCAGCGAAGCTGACGCTGAAGCCCAACATCGTCCTCGACGATCAACAGGACGGGGCGGCCCTTGTCGCTCATGCCGCCGCCTCCAGCGATGCGGCGGCAGCAGCGACGGCGGGAAGCAGGATGCGGAAGCGCGTGCCCTCGCCTTCGCGGCTGACGACTTCGAGCGAGCCACCCATCGCGTGCACCAATTGTCGCGCCTCGAACGCGCCGATGCCGAACCCCGCGGGCTTCGACGACACGAACGGGCGGAAGAGCTGGTCGCGAACGAAGCCCGGCGTCATGCCGCAGCCGTGATCGATGACGTCGATCGCCACCCGGTCGCCGATCGTTTCCACCGACAGCAGGATCGGATCGTCCGCGCCGCTGGCCTCGACCGCGTTCTGGACGAGCTGGCCGAGGACCTGTTCAAGCCGGGCGGCATGTCCCAGCGCGCTGGCCGAGCCGCCGCGCGTGAGGATCGGGTGCTGGGCCCGGCGGGCAGTCGCGACGCGCGCGACGATCGCGGTCACGTCGAGCGGCTGGAGGGGCTCACCGCGGACGGGGCCGTGCTGCGAAAGGCGGGCGAGCAGCGCGTTCATGCGATCGGACGAATCCTTGAGGGTCGCGACCATGTCGACGCGGAAATCGGGGTTGTCGGCATGGCGTTCGGCGTTGCGCGCCACGAGCGTCAGCTGGCTGACGAGGTTCTTGATGTCGTGCAGGATGAACGCGAAGCGGCGGTTGAACTCGTCGAACCGCGCCGCATCCGCCAGTGCCGCATGCGCGCGATCCTCCGCGAGATAGCTTGCCGCCTGCCGCCCGGCGACCCGGAGCAGGTCGAAATCCTCCCAGTCGAGGGCGCGGTCCACCGGCGGGCGAGCCAGCACGATCGCACCGACCAGCGCGCCGCCATGGACCAGGGGGACGATCGCCCAGGCTTCGGGGCATTCCCGGAGCCACGCGGGTACGCTCGCCAAGTCTTCGGCGGATGCGGTGCCCGCGCGGACCGGGTCGAGCTCGACGATCCGGGCGTCGCGCGCGAGGTAAGCGGCAAGTGCGTCGTCATGCGGTCCATCGGCCGTGCCGAGCCAGTTCCACGTAGTGCCAAGCCCTAGCGATCTGCCATCGGCCACTAGCAACAGGCCACCTGGTGAATCGGTCAGATCGGCGATCGACTTCACAACGCGGATATCGAGCGTCTCGGCACCGACGCCCGGCTTGCCGAGCGTATCGGTAAAGCGCTGCCACTCGGCGCGGTAGTCATAGCGGTGACGGAAGAGGTGCTTGGCGATCTTCACCTTGGTCCAGGCGCGCAACCACGGCGTCGACAGCAGCGCCAACATGCTCGCGGTCGCACCGAACACGATCGCGGCCTGCACGGCGCGCGCGTGCGAGCCTGCGTAGCCGGCAGCGATGTGGCTCGCGAGCGCGGTGATGCCAGCATATAGGATCAGCGCGATTGCCGACAGCGCGCGCACCGCGATCGGCCGCGACAGCGCGAGCGTCCAGTCGCCGCTGCGATGCACGCCGACCACCAGCAGCGCGGCCGCGCCAGTCATCACGGCGCCGTTCGCGACGATCGTCAGCGAGGTCCAGCGCGCGTCGAAATAGAGCGCCCCCGAGACGATCAGGTCGGCGCCCCACATTGCGGCAAGCGCCAGCAGTACGAGGCGAATGCCGCCACGCGAAGCCGGTGCCGCCTGATAGAGGTGATGGACCAGCACGAGGCTGCTGACCGCCCCCATCATCCGCAACACGGCCCGCGCGGATGCCAGTGCGGCGAGCGCGTCGGCATCCAGCCCCATCCGCTCGACGATGGCCAGCAGTGCGGCGGTCCCGGCTAATGCCATGACGACGAAATAGACCGCCCCCAGCGCATAATTGCCCGCCCGATCGCGCCGGACCAGCGCGAGCATGAAACCGAGCCACGCGATGTCACGCACGCACGCGGCGATCCGCGCCGCGACGTCGCGCGAGTCGATCCCGGCGACCGCGAGCGCCCACAGGCTGGTCGTTACCAACGCGAATACGAACGCGGCGTGCGGCCAATGCCCGCCGGGCCGCCGCAATTGCGCCAGCGCGAGCGCGCCGAACAGCAGCGCCGCGAGCGCGTGGCTCCACAGGACCAGCGTCGTGATCATGTCATGACCATCGCGACGATCATCGCGCGCCCGCCGGCCACAGCACGACGCGCAAGGTCTGCAAAAGGATCAGCATGTCGAGGAACGGCGAGTAGTTCTTCGCGTAATACAGGTCGTATTCGAGCTTGTGCCGAGCATCCTCGATCGACGCGCCATAGGGGTAGTTGATCTGCGCCCAGCCGGTGATCCCCGGCTTCACCATGTGGCGTTCGGCGTAGAAGGGCAGCTGTTGCTCGAGCTGTTCGACGAATTGCGGGCGCTCGGGACGCGGGCCAACGAAGCTCATCTCGCCCTTCAGCACGGTCCAGGTCTGCGGCAGTTCATCGATCCGCACCTTGCGGATGAACCGCCCAATCCGGGTGATCCGCGGATCGTCCTCCGCCGCCCACACCGCCGTCCCCGCAACCTCGGCGTCCTGCCGCATCGAGCGCAGCTTCAGGATATCGAAACCCTCATGGTACAGCCCGACGCGACGCTGGCGATAGAAAGCGGGGCCCTTCGACTCGAGCTTGATCGCGATCGCGGTGAGCAGGATGATCGGCAGCGTGATTGCGAGCAGAAGCCCGCTTGCGACGATGTCGAACGCGCGTTTGAACACGCTCGACAGCATCCGGCTCGACGCGAACCCATCCGAGAAGATCAGCCAGGACGGGTTGACGCTCTTCAGGTCGATGCGGCCGGTCTCGCGTTCGAGAAAGCTCGATATCTCGCTGACCTGGACACCGGTCGTGCGGACACGCAGCAGATCCTTCATCGGCAGCGCGTTGCGCCGTTCGTCGAGCGCGAGGATGACCTCGCTCGCATTCTGGTCGACGATGTGCGCCGCAAGGTTCGGGATGTCCGCCCGCGGCATGGCGTCGGGCACGACCGGGTTCGCCTCGCCCATCCATACGAAGCCGGCCACGACGAAATTGATCCCAGGCTGTCGCGACAGATCGAGAATCTGCGCGGCACGCTTGCCCGCCCCGAGGACGATGATACGGCGCTTGAACGTCTCGCCGCCGAGCGTCTTGCCGAGCAGCGCGCGCACCGTGACCAGCAACACCGTCGCGATGACCGTCGAATAGAGCAGGTTCGAGCGCCAGAAGGTCAGCGCGGGCACCAGGAAGAAGATCAGCGACAGGAACATCACGCCGAGCGCCAGCGCCACCGCCAGCCGTGCAGCGGCAAAGCGCAGCGACAGGAACGAGGCAACGCCATACGCACCGACCGCGACCAGCGACACCTGCAACGCGATCGCAAACGTCAGCAGCTGCGCGATCCGCGTGTCGATCGGCTCGACGATCATGCCGATCTGGTGCGCGCGCACGACCCAACCGATCTCCGCCGAGACAATCAGCAGAATCAGGTCGACCAGCCCCAACAGCAGGACGGTATGCGGCACATAGTGTTTGAAAAGGCGTATCATGATCCGCTATCCCGACACATCGGTGTAAATGCTACCGACACCCGAACGCCACGTCTCGCAGCAAAACCCCAAAAAAGGCTGAAGATGACGCATCCAATTGGATCATTCGACGATTGGCACGCGTGACCGCTTCGCTATAGCTCGGCGCCACCTGGAGGATTCATGACCGCACGTAAGATCGTTCCCGTTATTCTGTCAGGCGGCTCCGGCACTCGCCTTTGGCCGATGTCCCGGCCCGAGATGCCCAAGCAGATGCTGGCGCTGACGGCGAACGAGACGATGCTCCAGTTGACCGCGGGTCGCGCGCAGGGCGAACGCTATGCTGCGCCGATCGTCGTCGCCAATGCGCGCCACGCCGATCTGGTCGAGCAGCAGCTCGCCGACGCGGGCGCGACGCCGCAGGCACTGATCCTCGAGCCGGCCGGTCGCAATACCGCGCCCGCCATCGCACTGGCCGCCATCGCCGCGGGCGGCGGCGGCGACGCCTTGCTTGTCATGCCGTCCGACCATGTCATCGGCGACGTCGCCGCGTTCCATGCGGCGATCGAGGCGGCGATGCCGCTGGTCGCACAAGGCTGGCTCGTCACTTTCGGGATTGCGCCGGACTCGCCCGAGACCGGCTATGGCTGGATTCAGATCGGTGACGAGCTGAAACCAGGCGTCAACCGGGTCGCGCGGTTTGTCGAGAAGCCACCGCTCGACAAGGCGCAGTCGATGCTGGCCAGCGGCGACCACGCCTGGAACGGCGGCATCTTCCTGTTCCTCGCCGACGCCTATCTCGAGGCGCTGGCTCAGTTCGATCCGGGCATCCTGACGGCCACGCAGGAGGCAATGGACAAGGCACGAACCGAGGGCGCGCGGATATATCCCGACGCGGTCGCCTTCGCCGCCTCGCCCGACGATTCGATCGACTATGCGGTCATGGAAAAGGCCGACCGGGTCGCGGTGGTGCCGGTCGACATGGGCTGGAACGACGTCGGCAGCTGGGATGCGCTCCACGCGATCAGCGACACCGACAGCGACGGCAACGCGCATCGCAGCCACGGCGACGGTGCCGTGCTCGCGATCGATACCAGGAACTGCTTCGTCCGCAGCGACGGCGTCCGCGTTTCGCTGGTCGGGGTCGAGGATCTGATCGTGGTTGCCAGCGGCAACGACGTGTTGATCATGCCGCGCGGCCGCAGCCAGGAGGTCAAGAAGCTGATCGAGGCGATGAAGGCCACGTCGGCCGGCTGACGGCCAAGCTTAATTCGTTCGGGCGTGTCCGAGATGCGACCCGAGCCAGCGGGCCCGAGCCAGCGACTAACGTTTCTTCCGGGTCTTGGGGACCTGCGACAGACGCGTGAGCAGCGTCGGAATGTCATCCGTGATCATCGTGTCTGTCGGCGTTTGCCACGACGATCGCAGCGCTTCGCCGACGATGTGCAATCGCGTGTCTGACGCACGCCTGGGTGTCTCGTCGTGCACGGGAAAGCCTTGGTTACGTATAAGAGCCCAGCGCGTTCGTCGGGGGGCGATGACGCCGCCGGGCTCTCCCATCAAACCTATGATCACCGAACCGGTTCCGCTGCGCGCGCGGTAAATTTGGTCGCGAAAAATCGTATCCGTTCGCCTCTGGTCGTATGGATGCGCCATGGCCTAGAAAGACCAACAGTTTACGGGAGAGTTCGTCATGGATCGTCGCCAGTTCCTCGCATCGGGGAGCGTCGCCGCGCTTGCCACTACCGTGTTGCCGTCCAGCGTGTTCGCGCAGTCGACCAGCGACACCGCGCTCAATGCGGAGTTCGAGCGGATCTTCCAGAAGAGCGTCGCGCGGTCGCCCGAGCTGGCGACCTCGCTCGGCCTCGACAAGGGCCCGCTCGCCGGCCTCAAGAGCCAGCTCTCGCCGCGGACGCCCGAAAAGCGCGCACGCGACGTTGCCGAGACCAAGGCGTCGATCGCGAGCCTTGCGCGCTATGACGGCGCTGGCCTGTCGCCAGCGGCCAAGCTGAACCTCGAAGTGGTGCGCTATTCGCTGAACACGCAGATCGCCGCGCCAGAGAAATTCGGCATGGACAGCCCGATCCGCCCCTACCGGATCTTCCAGCAGGGCGGCGCCTATTTCCAGGTGCCCGATTTCCTCAACACCGCACACACGATCAACGCTATGCCCGACGCGGAGGCGTATCTGGCGCGGCTCGACCAGTTCGGCACGGTGCTCGACCAGGAGAGCGCGATGCAGCAGGCGGAGGCCACGCGTGGCCTGCTCGCGCCCGGCTGGTCGCTCGACCTGACGCTGGGCCAGATGCGGAAGCTGCGCGGTCAGCCGGCGGCGACGTCGAGCATCGTCCAGTCGCTGGTCAAGCGGGCAGCCGCCAAAGGTCTTACCGGCGACTGGCAGGCGCGCGCGGCGAAGATCGTCGACGACAAGGTCTATCCCGCGCTCGACCGCCAGATCGCGCTGATCGAGCGGTTGAAGCCGACCACCAAGCCCGGCGACGGGATCTGGCGCGTGCCGAACGGCGACGCGATCTACGCGATGGCGCTCAACCAGGCGACGACGACGACGATGAGCCCCGACGAGGTCCACCGCATCGGCCTCGCGCAGGTCGCCGAGATCACCGCGCAGCTCGACACGATCCTCAAGTCGCAAGGATTCACCACAGGCACTGTCGGCGAGCGGCTGGCCAAGCTGAACGTCATGCCCGATCAGCTCTACGCGAACACTGCCGAGGGTCGCACGGAGCTGATCGCGGGGCTCAACGACAGCGTGAAAGCGATGTACGCCAAGCTGCCCCAGGCGTTCTCGGAGGTGCCGACGCAGCCGCTCGAAATTCGTGCCGTGCCGGTGGAGATTCAGGACGGCGCCTCGAACGGCTATTATAACCGCGCCTCGCTCGATGGCAGCCGCCCGGCGATCTACTTCGTCAATCTGAAGGACGTCGGCGACTGGCCGAAATACACGCTGCCCTCGCTCACCTATCACGAGGGCGTGCCGGGGCATCACCTTCAGATCAGCCTCGCGCAGGAATCGAAGGACATTCCGACGTTGCGGAAGATAGGCTTCTTCTCGGCCTATTCGGAAGGCTGGGCGCTGTACGCCGAGCAACTCGCCGACGAGCTCGGCGCCTATGCGTCGCCGCTGGAACGCGCGGGCTATCTCCAGTCCTTCCTGTTCCGCGCCACGCGCCTGGTGGTCGATACGGGTATCCACGCCAAGCAGTGGAGCCGCGAGAAGGCGACCGACTACATGGTCGCGACGACCGGCTTTGCCCGGCCGCGGACGCAGCGCGAGGTGGAGCGGTACTGCACGCAGGCCGGGCAGGCCTGCAGCTACAAGGTCGGGCACATGGCGTGGACGCGGGCTCGGGTGAAGGCGAAGGCGGCGCTCGGCGACAAGTTCGACCTGAAGCAGTTCCACGACATCCTCAAGGAGGGCGCGATGCCGCTGACGATCCTGGAACGCCGCGTCGACGAGCGGATCGCGGCCATTCGCGGGCGCGCATAAATCCTCATGAAGGTGGCGATCATCGGGCTGGCAATGATGCTGTCGGGGGCGGGCGCCCCCGGCAATGCCCCGCGGCCATCCTCGGCGGCTGCCATCCTGAAGGCCGAACTGATCGACGCGCACGGTCCCTATCCGCAGGCGCACGCGTCGACGATCGTGCAACTCGCCGACGGCACCTTGATGGCGGCCTGGTTCGCCGGATCGGGCGAAGGCAATGCCGACGTCCGCATCTGGACGTCGCGTAGCAGCAGCGGCGGGGACGGCGGATGGAGTGCGCCCGAACCGGTGGCGGTCGGCATTGGTGCCGACGGGCGCCGCCTTCCGACATGGAACCCGGTCCTGTTCCAGCCCGCTCCCGGTGACCTGCGCCTGTTCTACAAGGTCGGGCCGAACCCGCGCGACTGGTGGGGCATGATGATCCGCTCGACCGACAACGGCCGCAGCTGGGGCAAGCCGGAGCGCCTGCCCGACGGCGTGCTCGGCCCGATCAAGAACAAGCCCGTCGTCCTGCGCGACGGCAGCTGGCTATCGCCGTCGAGCCGCGAGGAGGGCACCGCGGAGGCCAATCGCTGGTCGCTCCGCATGGAACTGAGCACCGATCACGGCGCACATTGGACGGTCGGGCCGTCGATCCCCTCGCCAATGCATATCGAGGCGATCCAGCCCAGCGTGCTCTACTATCCCGATGGCCGGCTCGAACTCGTCGCGCGCACGCGGCAGGGTGCGCTGGCGATGAGTTGGTCGAAGGATACCGGTCGCACGTGGTCGCCGCTCGCCGCGATCGATCTTCCCAACCCCAATGCCGGGACCGATGCGGTGACACTGCGCGATGGGCGACAGTTGATCGTCTACAATCACAGCGGTCACGCGCCCGACCGTCCCGGCGACGGGCCGCGCTGGCCGCTGAATGTCGCGCTGTCCGACGATGGCGTGCGCTGGCATCCGGTGCTGACGCTGGAGAGCAAGCCGCTGCCCGACGGCTATGCCTATCCCGCGGTGATCCAGACGCGCGACGGGCTGGTCCGGATCACCTACACCTATGATCGCAAGCACATAAAATACGTCGTGGTCGACCCGCGCCGTCTGCGCTGATCCAGACTAAAAGCGATGGTTGAACGTCTTTAGGTTCAGCTTTGGGGCCGACAATCGTACGGGCACCCCGCCCTTGTTCTCCCGCGAAGGCGGGAGCCCAGTCTGGATCCCCGCCTTCGCGGGGAAACACGTCTTTCGTCCTGGGGGTTCGCGCTTAGCCGCACGAAGTCCCCATCTTTTTAGCGTCCCTTCACGTCGAGCGTCTGCGCGGCCACGCGGACCGTTGCGGTCTGGACGATGTCCGCCGCGGAGGTGGCGAGCATCACCTTGTAGTCGCCGCCCGCGATCTTCCACCCGCCGCTGGCGACGTCGAACGTCGCGAGCAGGCGCGGGTCGATCGTGACCGATACCGTCTGGCTCTTGCCGGGGGCGAGATCGACCTTGCGGAACGCGCCGAGCCGCTTGGGCGCCTCCCAGCCGGCGCCCGACACATAGACCTGCGCGACCGCCTTGCCTTGCACTGCGCCGGTGTTCTGCACCGTGAAGTCCGCCTTGATACCCTTGCCCGCGGCTGCCGCGGTCAGGCCGGTCATCGCGAAGTTCGTGTAGGATAGCCCATAGCCGAACGGGAACAGCGGCTTGGCGCCGATCTTGTCGAACCATTTATAGCCGACCGCGGCCCCCTCGATGTCGTAATTCCCCATCGGATGCGCATCGCGATCAAGCTTCGGATCGCCCTCCAGCTTGGGGCGCGGGGCCTGTGCCAGCGACGCCGGGAAGGTCGCGGGGAGATGCCCCGACGGATTGACCTCGCCGGTCAGCACGCGCGCGGTCGCCTCGCCGCCCGCCGTGCCGGGGTACCAGGCCTCCAGTACCGCACCGACCTTGCCCAGCCACGGCATCACCACCGGGCCGCCGGTTTCGAGCACGACCACGGTCTTCTTGTTCGCCCCCGCGACCGCGTCGATCAGCGCGTTCTGGTTGTCGGGCAGGTTCAGGTCGGGCACGTCGAACGACTCACCCGTCCACTGCTCGCCGAACACTACGACGACGTCCGCCGTGCGCGCCGCCGCAGCAGCCGCCTTCACGTCCTTGCCGTCGAGATACGTCACCGTCGCCCCAGTCCGCGCCTGCAACGCCTTCATCGGCGAAGACGCGTGATAGGTCTTGGGCCCCGGAAAACCGCTCGGGAATTCGTCGGGTACGACCAGACCGTTCGTCGGCGCGTTATGCGAATACACCTGTGACGATCCGCCGCCCGACAGCACGCCGACATCGGCATGCGCGCCGATCAGCAGGATCGACCTCGCAGACTTCGCGATTGGCAACAGGCCGCCCGTGTTCTTGAGAAGGACGATGCCCTCCTCCGCATCGGCGCGCGTGACCGCGGCATGCGCAGCATAGTCGATCTTGGTCGCCTGATCGCCGTTCACGACGGTGTCGAACGCTCCGACCGACACCATTCCCCACAGCACGCGCCGCGCCATGTCCGTCGCACGCGCTTCGCTGACATGGCCGTTGTTGACCGCCTCGCGCAGCGCATCGGCGAAATACGCCGAGCGATCGAACGCCCAGCCCGACTGCTGGTCGAGCCCGGCATTGGCCGCCTCGCTGGTCGAATGCACCGCGCCCCAGTCGGACATGACATAGCCCTTGAAGCCCCAGTCGCGCTTCAGGACTTTGTTGAGCAACCAGTCGTTCTCGCACGCATAATGGCCGTTCACGCGGTTGTACGCGCACATCACGGAGCCGGGCTGGCCGACCTCGTTGGCGATCTCGAACGCGAGTAGGTCGGACTGGCGCGCGGCCTGTTCGCCGATCCTGTGGTCCATCGTGAAGCGGTTCGTCTCCTGCCCGTTGAACGCGTAATGCTTCATCGTCGAGACGACGTGCTGCGACTGGATGCCCTTGATTTCGTGGCCGGTGATGACGCCCGCCAACAACGGATCCTCGCCGCCATATTCGAAATTGCGACCGTTACGCGGCTCGCGGGTCAGGTTCATCCCGCCGGCAAGCTGCACGTTGAAGCCCGACAGGAACGCCTCCCTGCCGATCATCGCGCCGCCCGCCTGCGCGAGTTCGGGGTTCCAGGTTGCCGCGGTCGCGATCCCCGACGGCAGCGAGGTGCGCAGGCGAGGCGTCGGCCCGCGCTGGCTGGCGACGCCGACGCCGGCATCGGTCTGCCACTGGTTCGGAATGCCGAGCCGCGGGATGCCGGGGACGATCCCGGCGGACGCGGGCAGGCCGTCCTTGGGATAGACCCAGTTCTTGACAGGCGTCTTCAGCCAGTCGGCATTGGTCGCGAAATAGCCGAAGGTGAGTTGCAGCTTCTCGTCGAGCGTCATCTCCTTGAGCAGCAGGTCGACGCGGGCGTCGGCGCTCAGGCGCGTGTTCATCCAAGGCCGCGCCTTGGGAGCCTCGGTCCGCGCCGCCGCTGCGCCGGGCGCGTTGTTGGTCGTCTGCGCGATGGCGGGCGCGGCGATTGCCAGCACCGATCCCGCGAGCAGACGGACGAACAGGGCGCGGGATCGGGATGCGGTCATGGGGTCACTTTCAGGCTGATCGAATGCGCGCCGTGTGTGCCGCGTTCGTCGCGGTATCGCAACCGGCCGTCGCAACGTCCCCCCTCCCTGAAAGGGTCT
>JAJNQF010000236.1 GCA_021154945.1 Sphingomonas sp. | reverse complement strand
CAGTACGTAGGTCGCGCCCTCCCCTAACCCCTCCCGCAAGCGGGAGGGGAACGAGGTAACGACCTCTTGTTCGCGTTGTGGGGACAAGGTCGCCGCGACACCGAAGCCGCCTGCCCCGCCCTGCCGCGCCATCTCGCCCAGCGCGGCCCGGCGCAGTCCGCGACCCGGTGCGAGCAGCGACACCGCCTCTAGGATATTGGTCTTCCCCGCACCGTTCTCCCCGGTCAGCACGACGAACCCTGAGCTCGGCTGAAGCGTCAGGTCGGCGTGATTGCGGAAATCGGTTAGGACGAGGCGCGAGAGCATTGCACCGCCCTTAGCCGCAATTTTCGCCCCGTGTCAGCCTCACACAGGCCCGCGCCAACAGCACTCAGGCGGCGATCCGCTCCGGCGCGGTCGCGGGTGCCGCTGCGGTCGCCGCCTTCTGCGTGCTGAGATACGACGCGAGCGCCGGCCCGAGCTCGCGCTGTGCCCGCAGATAGGCGAACGGCGTGACGATCCCGAGCCGCGCGCGGGCGGCATCGAGCGGTTCGTGGAGGAGTTCCAAATAATCCTCGCCGGAAATCCACCTCGCTTTCCGCCCGTTGCGATAGCCTTCCCAGACTGCCTTCGCGAACAGCGTGCTGCCGGTGACGCGCATGCTCTTCAGCGCCGCCGCGGAACCGATCAGCGCCCAGCCGAGCCCGCCGACCTGCGCATAGCTGAACGCGACGAGCGCCGCTTCGCCCATGCTTTCGTCGGCCTTGTAGCCGGTCAGCACGTGCCAGATGTCGTGCGTGTCGCGAACCCGCCGGCCGAACCACGCATAGGGATGCGCCAGATCGTCCTCGGACGGCACGAGCCGCGAAACCTCGACCAGCCCGTCGGCGGAATAGCCGGTCGTCTCGAGGAACGTGCGATACGCGGCCCCGACCGTGCCCGGCGCGAAACCCGCGACGAACGCGGGATCGGAGAAGCGCTGCGCCAATTCGACCCGGTCATAGGCGATCCGCCCGCCCTGTTCGGTGGCGATCAGCCGCGCGTAGTTCATCGGCGCATTGCCGACGTTCAGCGCGCGCATGATGCGGAAAACCTGCGTCGTGTCGTCACCGTTCGCGAGCAGTTTCCTGATCGCATCGAATGCGGTGCGCCAATCGCGACGACCGGTCGTACCGGGAAACGGAGGAAGCTTCGCCATCGAGTCGACTCCTTACTGACATTGCTGTTAGTATCAGATTCGGCGACGGGTTCAAGTACGGAACACTAGATACTCTCGACAGCAACGCCGTATTCGATCGCTGCCTGTCGGAGCCGCGTATCGAGCGTCGCCATCGCCAGTCCATGTGCGTAAGCGATTGCAAGATGGAGAGAATCGGCAGCGCGCAACCCGAGTTCGTAGCGCTCGACGAAGCGCGCGGCGGTCGCGAAATTCTCCGTCGATACGCCGACGCGTTCGTAGTTCGTGCCGATCGATGCGCGCCATGCTTCCAGAAGCTCGATTCGGTCCGTGGCAGAAATCTGTCCGGTACGAGCTTTCAGCGAGAGCGCGCTGGAAACCTCGGTATCGGTCCAGTCGCTCACATACAAACGTCGGTCTGACTGTGTGCGAAGCCATCGCCATACCGCCGGACTATGCGCCTCGTATGTCAACGAGGCGATGATCAGCGACGTGTCGCAATAGACGGTCAATACCGATCGCCGTCTCGCATCATGCGCACGAAGTCGCCTGCACCCTGTTCCTGGAAAGGCAGTCGCTTCGCCAGCGCTTCGAGCGCGCCGACGTCGATGGGCTTGCGGCGCGGCAGCGGCAGTGCCTCGGGGGTCACGCGGGCGAAGGGTTGGCCGTTGCGGGTGATTTGGACGGCCTCACCCGCCTCGAGCCGGTCGATGAGCGTGTCCAGCTCGTCTTTCAGATCAGCAATATTGATCGAGTCCATGATCCGGCTCCTGCCTGTCGCCCCGCCATACCACGCCGCGACAGACAGACCGAATCACACGCGCATCGGCATCAGCACGTACAGCGCGGGCGACTTGTCGTTCTCGCGGATCAGCGTCGGGGCGGCGGCGTCGGCCAGATGCACCTCGACCATGTCGCCGTCGATCTGGGCGAGGATGTCCATCAGGTAGCGGCTGTTGAAGCCGATCTCGAACGGGAGCGCGACGTAATCGCCGGGGACTTCCTCCGCCGCGGTGCCGTTTTCGGGCGAGGTCACCGACAGCGTGATCTTGTCGCGGTCGAGCGCCATCTTCACCGCCCGCGTCTTCTCCGTCGCGATCGTGGAGACGCGGTCGACGCCTTCCATGAAGCTCTTCGGGTCGATCTTCAAGATCTTGTCGTTGCCGGTCGGGATCACGCGGCTGTAATCGGGGAAGGTGCCGTCGATCAGCTTCGAGGTCAGGATCGCCTGGCCGAGGTCGAAGCGGATCTTGGTCGGCGACAGCGAGACGCCGACCGAACCGTCGACCTCGTCGAGCAGTTTCCGCAACTCGCCGATGCATTTGCGCGGCACGATCACGTCGGGCATCGACTCGGCACCCTCGGGACGCGGCAGCGTGACGCGCGCGAGGCGGTGGCCGTCGGTCGCGGCGGCCTTCAGCACCGGGTTCGAGCTGTCGCCGTCCGCCACATGCAGGAAGATGCCGTTGAGGTAATAGCGCGTCTCTTCGGTCGAGATCGCGAAGCGCGTCTTGTCGATGATCTGCTTGAGCGTCTCGGCGGGCAGTTCGAACTGGGTCGGCAGTTCGCCCTCGGCGATCACCGGGAAATCGTCGCGCGGTAGCGTGCCGAGCGAGAAGCGCGCGCGGCCTGCGACGATGCTCATCCGGCCTTCCGACGCGGCGAGCTGGACTTGAGACCCCTCAGGGAGCTTCCGCGCGATGTCGAACAGCGTGTGCGCGGACACGGTGGTCGCGCCGGGCTGGTCGACCGCCGCGGCGATCGATTCGTTGATCTGGAGATCAAGATCGGTCGCCATCAGCTTGAGCGTGCCCTCGGCAGTCGCCTCGATCAGCACGTTCGACAGGATGGGGATGGTGTTGCGCCGCTCCACCACGGACTGGACATGGCTCAGCCCCTTGAGGAGCGTTGCGCGTTCGATCGTCGCCTTCATCAAAATTCCCCCCGCCACCGCAGCCGGACTCGGGGCTGGGGGCAATCCGCAAATGGCTTACCCAACAACAAAGGGTCGGAGCAAGCGCCCCGACCCTTCTTTGATCACGGTAAACGTCGCGTTAAAACGCGCGCACCGTTCGATCAGAAGCGGAAGCCGTAGCTGGCGACCACCTGGTGGCGATCCGTGTCGACGTCGAATCGGCCGCTGGTGCCGCCGGTCGCATAGTCGATGTTGCTGCGCTCGTACTTCGAATAGCGATATTCGAGCTTGGCATAGCTGTTCGGACCAACCGCGTGCTCAGCACCGGCACCGACGCGCCAGCCGTCGAGATTGAAATCGGTGTCGGTCGTCTGGTTGGTGTCGCCGGCAAGCACGTTCAGCTTCGCATTGGTGTAGCCGCCCTTGACGTACAGCATCGTCGTCGGTGCGACGACATAGCCTGCGCGCGCGCCGACATAGATATCGCGGCCCTGCTTGACGCGACCGAAGCCGAAGTCGCTGGTATAGTCGTTGCGGTCGCTCTTCGAGGTCGAGCCGGTCAGTTCGGCCTCGGCGCCGAGCACGATGTTGTCCGACGTCGCGATGTCGTAGCCGATGCCGCCGCCGTACAGCAGGCCATCGATCTTCTGGTCGTCGCGCCCATTGTTGTTGGACACGCTGCTGCCGGCGCCGGTGTGGTCGTAGCCGAGCGTGGCCTCGACGCGGGGGCCGGTGAAGGTCGGGTTGGTCTGCGCGAGGGCGGGTGCTGCTACTGCGGTGGTGGCGAGCAGCGAGACGGCGATAAGCGTACGCATTGGGGTTACTCCTTACTATCTGGTCACCCCAAAACGCGGGGTGGACCGCTCCAATGGACCAACCGCCGGAGCGTTGCATGAACCCCAGATAAACACGGAAATCCGTTGCTTTTGCGCCACAGGGGGTTGAAACGCGGGCTATGATTCCAAGCCAACGGCAGGGTGAAGCGGACGCCCGTTCAAGCGACATTCCGGCTGCGCGCACGGGTCGGGATTTCGTCGCGCGGCACGGCGAAACCGTGTTCAATGCCGCGCACCGGTTGCAGGGGGATGCCGCGCACACGCCTTTGACACGGGCGGGGTTCGCGCAGGCGGACGAGCTTGGGCGGGCGTTGCGCGGATTGCTGGGGGCGAAACCGGCGCTGACTTTATGGGCATCACCGACAGGCCGCGCGTTGCAGACGCTGGCGGTGATCTGCGAGCATCTGGAGCTGGACTGGCATGGCGCGCGGACCGATCCGCGATTGGTCGAGATCGACATGGGGTCCTGGGGCGGGCGCTATTATGCCGACGTGATCGACGAGGTCGGGCCGGTGATGCTGCCGGGGGGTACGCTGAAGCCTGCGCCCGATGGCGAGACCTACGCTCAAATAGCCTCCCGTGTGAGCGGATGGCTTGCCGAGACGGCGGAGGATACCGGCGACCGGCTGGTCATCATGCACGGGATTTCGAGTCGCGTGATGCTCGGCGTGATGACCGGGGCGGCGGTCGATCCGATACTGGGTGCGCCGGTCGCGAAGGGATTGCCGCAGGGGTCGGTGACGCTGGTCGAGAGCGGCCGGGCCACCGTGCCGCATCTGGGTACGGGATTCGCGCCGGCGTGAAATTTGGTTGGTTCCAAGGCCTCAAGCCGCGGCTGCGAACCTCTACACCCCTCCCTGAATGGGAGGGTTTGGGGCTGGGGCGGCTTCCGCATGGTCGGACCGCTGGGGCTCAGATGCGCCGATCCACCCCCTGCCGCCCCCTTCCAGGGAAAGGGGTTTGGGTACTCGCGGCGTTATCGCTCGTGCCCGCGGCGCCAGTTTCTGGACGCGACACGATCGGCATCTACAAGGGCTGGGGCAGTTTTCGCGACGCCAATCCCGACCGCTGTTACGCGATCGCGCGGCCGGTGATGGCCGGGGGCCGATCGAGCGGTTTCGCCAGCATCGCGACCTGGCCCAAACGCAACCTGCGCGCATCGCTCCATATCCGCCTCAGCCGCGAGCGTGATCGATCGGCAGGCGTGACGCTGACAATCGGCGAGCGACGGTTCCAATTGGTCGCGAACGGTCTCGACGCCTGGGCAACCGACGCACCGAGCGATCGCGCGATCGTCGCGGCGCTGCGCTCGGGCCGAAGCATGAGCGTCGAAGCGGTCGGTGTCGGCGGGCGGCCATTCGCAGACGTCTACGCGCTGTCGGGCGCGGCGACCGCAATCGACGCTGCGGTGCTGGCGTGCTCGGCGCGGTAAGGCGCAACTTTCCAGGACGTCCCTGAACGGCTCGCCGACGCCGTCGACCAGCCGCAAGGCCCGCTTACGGCTTGCGGAACTTGTAGACGAACTGGTCGGTCTGGCCGCGGATCGCCGGATCGAACACACCCTTGCTGTGATCGTCCGCCGGGTTGCGCAGCACGGTCGATTCGCCGACGAACTTGAACCCCGCCGCCTGGACCTGTGCCTTCACCGCCGCCGGATCGATCCGGTGCCGCGTCTCGGTACCGCTCATGCCGCTGCCGGGTGCGTCGGCGTGATCGATGACGATGTACGTGCCGCCACGCTTGAGCATCCGGAACACCGCGCCGTCGAACGCCCGCAACGCCGGCTCGCCCGCGCCCTTGTTGGGAATGTCGTGATAATTCTGCGCGGTCCAGAAGACGTCGACCGGCCGGGGCGAGGTCGGCATGTTGGTCGGCTGCACCTCGGCCGTCACGTTGGCGAGGCTGCGCGCCTGCAACGCCGGCAGCGACGTCTCGGCATATTTCGCACCGGCGGCGGGCCATACCGCATAGACGTGACCCTTTGGACCGACGATGCCGGTGAAGATCCGCGTCCAATACCCCGCACCCGGCAGGTAATCGACGACGACGTTGCCCGGCTTCACGCCCGAGAACGCCAGCACTTCGGCGGCCTTGCGGCGTGCATCGTCGCCCTGCTGATCGGCCCGCGTGGGCTCGGCCAGTGCTTTCGTGATCGCCGGGCTCGCTTTCTGGGCATCGGCAACACCGGTGCCGGCGGCAATCGTCATCGCCAATGCGGCGCCCGTCCAGATCGACTTCATCATCCGTCTCCCACCAGTCCCGACGACGCTGCCGGATCGATCAACAGGATCGGCCGGAAGACGCCGCTAGTCCAGATCGTTCTCGCTGATCACGACGATCTCCTGGTCGGGATCGCGGGCCAATGCGACGACGCCGAGTTGCGCGATCTCTTCGGCATGCTGCTTGAAGATCGTCACCGCCTCACCCTCGGGCGATACGGCGCTGAGCGCTTCGAGCACATCATACTGGACCGCGAACTGATAGCGTTCCTCGCTCACCTCGGCCTCGAACTCGACCTGGCGAAGGTCGCTATTGTCCTCGAGGGTCTTGGTGTCGATGTTCAAACGGTCTTCGGCCATGATATTCGCTCCTCGCTATGCGCCGACAACAGTCCGGGGGCGGAAACGAGCCATACTCACCCCGAAAAGCCCCGCCCCCGAACTCAGCCGCCGCCTACAGTCCAATCTGCAGGCTCGCACGCAGCGACAGGGCGACGCGGCCCTGTTGCTGCTCGGCGTTGAACTCGCCACCCATCCGGAAGATGCCGTTGCCGCCGACGCCGCGCAGCTTGCCGACCCAGCCGCTGGTGCGCTTTTCCGGCGTCAGCGTGAACGACTGGCCGCCTTCGAACGCCGCGGTGGTCGCGCCGAGGCCGCCACCGACGATCTGTCGACGACCACCCTCCGCCTCGACGCGGAACCAGCCGTCCTGATAGTCGGGACCGCCGAAGTTCAGCCCCAGCGCGCCACTGCCGGTGACCGCGAGTTCGTCGCTGGTACGCGACTGGACGACGAGGTCGATCGCCTTGCCGCCGCCGGTCTCGCTATAGCCGTCCTCCTTGAGCTTGTAGTAATCGATCGCGAGGACGGGGCGGACGATCAGCTTGCCCTTGCCTGCCTCGTACGACAGCCCGCCGGATGCCGCGTAGAGCGTGCCGTTCCAATCGCCGTTCGTGCTCCGATCGACCGCTTCGCTACCGATCGTACCGCTAAATTCGCGCGAGCCGTCGAACTTGATCGTGGCGCCCGAGACGCGGGCGTTCGCCTGCAGACCACCCCAATGCCCGCGCCAATATCCAGCCAGCTCATACTGGTTCGAGCGGACTTCGTTATTGGTGCCGTCATCGGCATCCTGCCCGTTCAGATACGCCAGCGACGTCCCGAAATTGCCGACGCCGGTCTTGTATTCCGCGCCCGCCGAAACACCCCAGCCGCTGATGTCGTAGCCCGCGGTATCGGCGACGCTCTTCGACGTGCCCCACGCGACCTGCGTCACCCAATAGCCCCATTTGCCTTCGTCCTTGAACGGACCGTGCGGATCGGCGAGCACGCGGGCGGTCGCGCGCGAGCCCATCGTGACCGCCTCGAACGTGCCGCCGGCATGGTCGGGCAGCATCTGGCGGACCGAACCGCGGAATGCGTCGCCATCGGTGATGTTGAGGAACGCACCGCCGATCTTCGCGTCGTTGCCGAGCGCCTTGTAGATCGCGTCATAGGCCGACGCCTGCGAGCGGTTGAGCCCGAGTTCGATCGACGATTTACGCGCCACGTCGACCGCCAGGTCGTTGCCCGTGCCGGTCGCGATGCTGCCCTTGTACAGGAACGGGAGCAGGGTCGTGGTCGCGGTGAGGTTTGCAGCGCCCGTCAGCGTGCCGGCGCGCAGGACGGTGTAGCGGCCCTCGGCATCGACGACGCTGGTGAGCTTCAGCGCGAGCTTCGAATCCTTGTCGAACGCGGCCGTGCCGGCGACCTGGATCATCGTGCCGGTGCCACCGGTCTTGTCGAGCGTTACCGCCAACACGCTGCCACCGCCGACCGACAAGGACGCAATCGATGCTGCCTTGGTGATGTCGA
>JAJNQF010000219.1 GCA_021154945.1 Sphingomonas sp. | reverse complement strand
TTCGCGCGCGGCGTCGGCGCGGCGTTCGGCAATCAGTTCGTCGACAAGATTGCGATCTTCCGGCGCCGACCCCGGCACTGCCATAGCGCGAAATTCGGACTGCACCTCGCGCACGACCTGCGCGTAGGTCTTCATCGTCAGGCCGCCATTCGGATCGACTTCGACGACCAGAGAATCGCCGTCCTCGATCCCCGCTTCCCGGCGCAGGTCCTCGGGCAAAGCAACATGCCCACTGACGACTTTAGCATGATAGGTCATGGCCGGCCTCCAACGAGGCTGGAGCCTATCACGGGACCTACTCCGCCGCCACCGGCACCAGTGCCGCCATCGCCTCGTCCGCGGCTTCGATCTCCGCCGCCTTGGCCTCGACCAGGCGGACGATGTGGTCGACCATGTCGGCGTCCTGGACGTGGTGGTCGGTGACGCCCGAGAGGTACACCATGTGCTTGCCGTTGCCGCCGCCGGTGATGCCGATGTCGGTCTCGCGCGCCTCGCCGGGGCCGTTGACGACGCAGCCGAGCACCGAGAGCGACATCGGCGTGCGGATGTGCTGCAAGCGTTCTTCCAGCGCCTGCACCGTGCGGATCACGTCGAAGCCCTGCCGCGCGCAGGATGGGCACGAGACGACGCGGACCCCGCGGTTGCGGATGCCGAGCGCCTTGAGGATCTCGAAGCCGACGCGGACTTCCTCTTCCGGCTCGGCGGAGAGCGACACACGGATCGTGTCACCGATCCCGTACCAGAGCAGGCTGCCCATCCCGATCGCCGACTTCACCGTGCCGCCGACGAAGCCGCCCGCTTCGGTGATGCCGAGATGCAGCGGGCAATCGACCTGCTCGGCGAGCTGCTGATACGCCGCGACCGCGAGGAACAGGTCGGAGGCCTTCACCGCGACCTTGAACTCGTGAAAATCGTGATCCTGCAACAGCTTGATATGATCGAGCGCCGACTCGACCAGCGCATCGGGGCAAGGCTCGCCGTATTTCTCGAGCAGGTGCCGCTCGAGCGAGCCGCCATTGACGCCGATCCGAATCGCGCAGCCGTTCGACTTGGCCGCGTCGACGACCTCCTTCACGCGCGCCGCCGAGCCGATATTGCCCGGGTTGATCCGCAGACAGGCCGCGCCGGCATCCGCCGCTTCGAGCGCGCGCTTGTAGTGGAAATGGATGTCGGCGACGATCGGCACGCGGCTTGCGCGGACGATCTGCTTCAGTGCAGTGGTCGATTCGACGTCGGGGCAGCTCACGCGGATGATGTCGACACCCGCCTCTTCGCAGCGGCGGATCTGGTCGACCGTCGCGCGTACGTCGTCGGTCGGCGTGTTGGTCATCGTCTGTACGGTGACCGGCGCGTCGCCGCCGACGGGGACGGTGCCGACCATGATCTGGCGGCTCTTGCGGCGGGTGATATCGCGCCAGGGACGAAGGGACATGAGGATTCCTCGGGAGTTCACGCGGTATATAGCGACTTGCGCGGCGGAACGGAACATCGCTGGCAAGGACGGCGCTGGCAGGCGCCGCGAACGTCGGCCATAGCGGCGCGACACATAGGAGCCCGGTCGATGACGCTTTCCCTCTACGATGCGACGATCCCCTCGAACCTCCAGATCCTCCGCGCGGTCGACGCGTTGCTCGACAAGGCGGAGGCGTTTGCCGCCGAACGCGGCATCGAGCCCGCGACGCTGATCGACGCGAAGCTCGCCGACGACATGCTGCCGTTCGGCTATCAGGTGAAGTCGTGCGCAGCGCATTCGGTCGGCGGGATCGAAGGCGTCCGCTGCGGCACCTTCTCGCCCGACCGGTCGCCCTGGCCGACCGATTTCGCGGGGCTCCACGCCGTCCTGCGCGACGCGATCGCCACGCTGGAGGCGATCGACCGGGAGGCGTTCGACGCACTTGCCGACAACGACACGAAGTTCGAGTTCGGGACGTTCGTCATGCCGTTCACCGGCGCGAACTTCCTGCTGTCGTTCTCGCAGCCGAACTTCTATTTCCACGCCACGACGGCCTACGCGATCCTGCGCGCGCAGGGTGTCCCGATCGGCAAGCGCGACTTCATGGGCACGCCGCGGATGAAGGTTTGAACTGAAAGCAGGCGCTGCGATGATTCGATCCTCCCCCGCAAGGGGGAGGTGGCACCGAAGGTGACGGAGGGGGAGGTAGGGGCAACCGGTGTTCCGTGTCCTCCCCCTCCGTCTGGCAATAGCCAGCCACCTCCCCCTGGCGAGGGAGGATCGCGGGATCACCCGTCCTGAGCACCACATCACCCCTAGCGCGCTTGCGGCACCGGCCCCCGCCCCGTAGGGCCGCGCGATGAATCGGCATTTCGGCATGGACTGGCTGCGGATCGGCGCGTTCGCCCTGCTGATCGTCTACCATATCGGCATGGTCTTCGTGCCGTGGAACTTCCACGTAAAGTCGCTCCATGTCGAGAACTGGGTGCGGCTGCCGATGCTCGCCAGCAACGCGTGGCGCCTAACGTTGCTGTTCGTCGTCTCGGGCTATGCCAGCCGCGCGCTGCTCGCACGGTCGAGCGGCACCGGCGGGTTCTTCGCCAACCGCTGCAACCGGTTGCTGGTACCGCTGGTCTTCGGCATCGCGGTGATCGTGCCGCCGCAACCCTGGGTCGAGCTGGTCACCAAGCATGGCTATGCAGGCAGCTACTGGACGTTCTGGACACACGATTATTTTCGCTTCGAAACGCTCGCCGGGCTGTCGCTGCCGACCTGGAACCACCTCTGGTTCGTCGTCTATCTCTGGGTCTACACCACTATCCTGACGCTCGGGGTGGTCGTCGTCCGCGGCGACTGGCTGCAACGTGCGTTCGACCGGGTATTCGGTAGCTGGGCGGTCGTCCTGCTACCGGTCGTCTGGCTGGCGTTCGTCCATGGCTGGTGGATGCGGATGGTCGGCGATACGCAGGCTTTGTGGGGCGACTGGATCGCGCACGTCACCTATTTCCCCGCCTTCCTGTTCGGCTTCGGCCTCGCGCGGTCGGAGCCGGCGATGGCGGCGATCGCAAGCTGGTGGAAGGTCGGCGCGATCGCAGCGCTGCTGGCCTATCTCTGGATCATCGGCGTCGAGTTGCGCTGGCCGGCGGATGTCCCGACGCCGCGCTGGGTCTACACGCCCTACGGTATCGCGCACGCGGTCGAGCAATGGGGCGCGATCGTCGCGCTGATCGGAATCGCCGAGCGACACTGGAACCGCGATCATCGCTGGCGGCCGATGCTGACCGAGGCGGTGTTCCCCTTCTACCTGATCCACCAGACGATCATCGTCCTCGTCATGTTCGCGTTGCTCCCCGCCGGCCTGCCGGGCGGGGTGGAGTTCGCATGCCTGCTGGCTGCGACGATCGTCGGCTGCGTCGCCTTCTACTGGACCGGTCGCAGCATCGCGCCGCTCCGTCCCCTCATCGGCCTTCGCGCCCTGCCTTCGAAAGACTCAGCATGACCTGGACCCTCGTCATCCACGGCGGCGCCGGCAAACTCGATAGCGAGATGGTATCGCCCGAGCAGGATGCGGGCGCGCGCGCCGGCCTGTCGCGGGCGCTCGACGCAGGGTCGAAAGTGCTGGCGGATGGCGGCAGCGCACTCGATGCGGTCGAAGCGGCGGTGCGCGTGCTGGAGGACGACCCGCACTTTAATTCAGGCCGAGGGGCGGTCTTCACGCATGACGGCACGCTGGAATTGGACGCGGCGATCATGGACGGCCGGACGCGAGCCGCCGGCGCCGTTGCCGCAGCCACCGCGACGCGCAACCCGGTCGGACTCGCGCGCGCGATCCTCGACGACGGGCGCCACGTATTTCTCGCCGGCAAGGGCGCCGATGCGTTCTCGCGCGATCGCGGACTGCCGCAAGCCGATGCCGACTGGTTCGCGACCGACGAACGCCGGCGGCAGTTCGCGGAGTTCCAGGCGGATGGCGGCGGGTTCGACGTCGACATGAAATACGGCACGGTCGGCGCGGTCGCGTGCGACACGCATGGCCACGTCGCCGCCGCCACCTCGACCGGCGGAGTCACCGGCAAGCGCTGGGGCCGGATCGGCGATACGCCGGTAATCGGCGCGGGCACCTTCGCCGACGATCGCGCCTGTGCGGTATCGTGCACCGGCTCGGGCGAGTTCTTCCTGCGAGTTGGCGTCGGTCACGAGATCGCCGCGCGCGTCCGCCTGTCAGGCGAGCCGCTGCAAGTCGCGGCCGACGCGGTGCTCGCCGAAGTGAAGGCGCTCGGCGGCACTGGCGGCGTCATCGTCGCCGGGCCGGGCGGCGACATGGCGTGGGGCTTCAACACAGTCGGCATGTACCGCGGCACGGCGTCGTCAGCGGGTAGCCGGACGGTCGCGATCTACGCTAACGAAGCGGCATGAAGCGCTATCTCCTCGCCGCCGGGGCCCTGCTCGGCCTCGCCTCCCCCGCCACCGCGTTCTGGGAGTATGGCCACCAGACCGTCGCGCAGATCGCCTATGCCAACGTCACGCCCAAGACCAAGGCCGCGATCCGCAAACTGCTGGCGCAACAGGCGTTGCTCGACACGCCCGAATGCCCGGCGGGCACGATCGAGGAGGCGAGCGTCTGGGCGGACTGCATCAAGCCGCTCAAGACCGCCGACGGCAAGTCGCGCTTCGGGTTCGCGTATAGCTGGCACTACCAGAACGCCGACGTCTGCGCGCCGTTCGACCTGACGCCTGCCTGCAAGGACGGCGACTGCGTCTCGGCGCAGATCGACCGCGACGTGACATTGCTGCGGGATCGCGCCGCGTCGCAAAAGGACCGCGTCCAGGCGCTGGCGTTCCTGATCCACTTCGTCGGCGATCTCCACCAGCCGCTCCATGCCGGCGACCGCCACGACAAGGGCGGCAACGACGTGAAGGCGGATTACGGCATCTACGGGCCGGCGCGGTTCAACCTGCATTCGATCTGGGACGGCCCGCTGGCGGAGCGCGCGATCTCGACGCCACCGTCGCTGGTGCGGCGCTATCCGGCGGCCGAGCGCGCGAAGATCGGCGCTGGGACGGTCGTCGACTGGAGCCGGGAGAGCTGGGAAGCGTCGCACACAGCGTATGCGGCGGCGCTGGGTGGCGACGCATGCGGCACGGTTCCGGCGCGCGTGAAGATGGAAGACGCAACGATCGCGAAAATGGTGCCCGTCTCGCGCGAAGAAATCCGCCGCGGAGGCATCCGCCTCGCGAAACTGCTCGACAAGGCGCTAGGCTAAAACCCCTCTCCCCTCCGGGGAGAGGGAGGGACCCGCGTGCCCTTGCGCGTGGGAGGGTGAGGGGCGTGAGGCTCGGACCATCAGCCCCAACAACCCCTCACCCTCCCATCGCCAAGCGGCTCCTCCTTCCCTCTCCCCGCAGGGGAGAGGGACAAGGCAGATTAGTTCAACACCACCGTGACCGCACGGCGGTTCGCCGCCCAGCTCTGGTCGTCCGAGCCCATCGCCACCGGCCGCTCCTTGCCATAGCTGATCGTCGTCATCCGCGACGACGACACGCCCTTCGCCGCCAGATAGTTCTTCGTCGCGTTCGCCCGACGATCGCCGAGCGCCAGGTTATACTCGCGCGTGCCACGCTCGTCGGCATGGCCTTCGATCGTGATGCGCTGGTTCGGGAACTTCGCCAGCCACTGCGCCTGGCTGTCGAGGATCGCGCGGGCGGTCGGATCGATGTCGTACATGTCGAGCCCGAAATTGACCGTGTTCGAGCTCACCGAGCGCTGGAAGTCGGCATCCGACCCCGGCACGATCGCGCCGCCGACATTGCCGTTGTTCATCCCCGCATTGGGATCGACAGGCGCGTTATTGTCGACCGGCGCGGGTGGCAGCACGGCGGGGCGCTTCTTCGCACAGCCCGAAACGGCGATCAGCGCGGTACACGCGAGCAAGATGTTGGAAAGCTTCGACATAGATAGTCTCCCGTAGAAAATCACATTCCCCGTTATGCCCCCATAGCAGGTTCAGGGCCGCAAGGGGCCCCATGCCGGATCCGAGCCATCGAGCGGCGTCGGGATTTTCCGCTCGTTGACGCCGGTCAGGTCGACCGACCAGAGGTCCGCCTTGCCGCCGCTGCCGCGTCCCGAGCGATAGAAGTTGATCACGCGACCGTTTGGCGACCAGCTCGGCCCCTCGTCCTGCCAGTCGTTGGTGAGCAGTTTCTCGCCGCCCCCGCTCGGGCTCATGATGCCGATCCGGAACCCGCCACCTAGCTTTGTGAACGCGATCAGGTCGCCGCGCGGGCTCCACACCGGCGTGGCGTAACGCCCGCCGCCGAAGCTGATCCGCTGCTGGTTCGATCCGTCGGCGTTCATCACGTAGATCTGCTGGCCGCCCGACCGATCGCTCTCGAACACGATCTTCGAACCGTCGGGCGAATAGCTGCCGCCCGTGTCGATCCCCGGCGAGTTGGTCAGGCGCTGCGGCGTACCACCCTGCGACGAGACGCGGTACACGTCGGTGTTGCCGCCCTGCGCCATCGAGAACAGGATGTTGCGGCCATCAGGCGAGAAGCGTGGCGCAAAGGTCAGGTTCGCGTTCGCCACCACAAGCCGCTGCTTGCCCGAGCCGATGTCGTAGACATAGATCGCCGGGCGATTGTTGAGATAGCTCATATAGACGATCGACTGCTGGTTCGGCGCAAAGCGCGGCGTCAGCACGATCGACTGGCCGTTGGTCAGGAAGCGGTGATTGGCACCGTCCTGATCCATGATCGCGAGCCGCTTGATCCGGCGACCCTTGGGTCCGGTCTCGGACACATAGACGACGCGGCTATCGAAATACGCGCCTTCGCCGGTGAGGCGGGTGTAGACCATGTCGGCGCATTTATGCCCTGCGCGGCGCCAGTCCGACGGCGACACGACGAAGCCGGTACGGGTCAGCTCGGCCTTGGACGACACGTCGTACAGGTAACAGCCGACGGTCAGGTTGCCGTCGCCGTTCGCGCGGATGAAACCCTGCACCAGCGCCTGTGCGCCTGTGCTGCCCCAATACTCGAACCCGGGCGCGGTGACTTCGGGGAAGCTGACCGGGCGAAGCTGGCCGGGGGACAGCGGCGTGAACAGGCCGGAGTTGCGCAGGTCGTTGGTGACGATCTCCGCGAGCTGGCGGCCGAGCACGTCGGTGGAGCCTGCTGGGGTGGAGACGACCGCAGCGGTCGGCATGACGGGAATCGCGATAGGCATCGGCGCGGAGATGCCGCCGGTGACGTCGACCACGAGGCCGCCGGACTGGTCGCCTGCTGGGGCTGGAGCTGCAGGGTCGGCAGGGGCTTGCTGGGGTGCTGGAGCGGGTGCGTCCTGTGCGTAGGCGGCACTGCCGGAGACGAACGCCATCAACCCAACCGAGGCAAAAATCGAACGAGCCCTACGCCCACCCAACACCACCCCGGCGAAGGCCGGGGCCCAATTGGGGGACGCCGCTGAAGGAGCGTTGCGCATCATTACCTCCACCTTCCCAATT
>JAJNQF010000210.1 GCA_021154945.1 Sphingomonas sp. | reverse complement strand
GGAGGGGTGACACACTCTCGATAGCGGGTCACCCCTCCGTTAGCCCTTTGGGCTGCCACCTCCCCTTGCAGGGGAAGATCTACGCGAGAGCCAACAGGGGTTTGCGACCTAATGCGGTAGCCAGAGCGGTGTGGCGACGTTCTACCGCCTCACCATAGAGACCGCGATCATCCGGGCGTAGCGTTAGCGTCAGCGTTATCCCGTCGTCCGATAGCTTCGAACGCTTGAGCGGACCGGCCAAGCCTCCGCTCATACGCTGGCCGAGCCTCATCGCGAGGCCCCAGGCCGTTGCGCTTTTTACCGCTGTCGGCGTTGCGAGTCGCCCGACCGGGTCCGCCGCTGCCAAATCTCCGCCAAGGCTCGTGTAGAGGGCCTGCGCCAGCATCCCGCGACCGGGCGCGTCGATCGCTACCCAGTTGCCGTGCAGGGCGATCTCGACACCGCGTTCAGCGCGGAATTCGGGGTTGGCGCGCCAGCCTACGTCGGCAAGGAGGCAGGCCGTGTGGCGGATGCGCGCCAGCGCAGGCGCCTCGGTGACGAACAGCGGGGCGATCCAGCGATCGAGCAGGTCGCCATGCTCCGGGAAGCGACCGAGCAGGCGCCCCTCTTCACGGGCCGCGACGATCAGCGGATCGAGCGCGCGGGTCTTGGGCTCCAGGTCGCCATAGAGCAGCCCTTCGCGCAGGCCGTATGCCGATACCACTGTCGTCTTGCTGCCGAGCTGGCGCATCAGCACGCCGAGCAGCGCGGCGGCGTCGGCCAGCGTGGACGTACGACCGGACGAAAGACCGGGGATTGCTTTCAGGCGCGGCTTCGAGAGTTGCGGGATCGTGCGGCTGAGACGTGTGATCGTCGCGGCGGTCATCGGGTATTGGTGAATGATCGGTAGCGGATAGTCCGACAGCTCCATGTCGAGCCGGGCGAGCGCACGCCACGATCCACCGACGAGATACAGCGGCAACCCCTGCCCCTTCGCAGTCCAGCCCGCCTCGCGTACCAACCTTGCGACGTAGCGTTCGAGCACCTTGCCACGTTTCGCGCGAAGCGGGCCGATGCGGAGTACGCCGAGCGGGAACGAGACGCGGTCTTCGATCTTGCCGCGGCGGACGCGGACGAGTTCGAGACTGCCGCCTCCAAGATCGCCGACGATGCCGTCCGCGTCGGGAATCGCGGAGAGGACGCCATAGCCGGCTGCGCTGGCCTCCTGCTCGCCGGACAGAGTCTCGACCTTGAGGCCGAGTTGTTCAGCCGCTTCAATTAGTTCGCCGCCGTTCTTCGCATCGCGTACCGCCGCCGTGGCGACCGTGCGCAACGTCGAGCACTCCATTTCCTTGGCCACCGCAGCGAACCGCGCGAGGGCGACGCGTGCCGTCTTCAGCGCGGACTTCTCGATCGCACCGGTTGCGGCAAGTCCGCGCCCTAGCCCGGCCAGGACCTTCTCGTTGAACCGGATCGCGGGCAGGCGCGGCGGGCCCTGATACACGACCAGACGGATCGAGTTCGAGCCGATATCGATGATCCCCGTACGCGGATGATCGTCGGTCTCGGCCTTGGGCGTGGAATTACCGAACAGGATATTCGTGACGCTCATCGTTTTCGCCGAAGCGACAGAGTCGGCACGGCGTTGCTGGTCGCGAGCGAGGCGCCGCGGCCGGAGAGGGACGGGTTGGTCATGAAATACCGATGCAGGTTGAACGGGCGGTCGCCAGGATCGACGCGGGTATATTCGCCGTCGGGGCCTAGCTCCCAACTCTGCTCGTTGTCGATCAGGTTCGCGACCATCACCTGGTCGAGGATCTGGTCGTGGACGGTGGGGTTGAGGATCGGCAGCATATACTCGACGCGGCGGTCGAAATTGCGCGGCATCCAGTCGGCGGACGATATGAAGAGTTTTGCGCCGTCGTTGGGGAGCGCCTTGCCGTTGCCGAACGCCCAGATCCTGCTGTGTTCCAGGAACCGGCCGATCACCGATTTTACGCGGATCGTCTCGGACAGGCCGGGTACACCGGGTCGCAGGCAGCAGATGCCGCGGATGATGAGGTCGATCTCGACCCCTGCCCCGCTCGCCTCGTAGAGCTTCTCGATCACCGCGGGGTCGACCAGCGAGTTCATCTTCGCCCAGACGCCCGCCTGTTTGCCGGCGCGCGCGTTGGCGATCTCGACGTCGATCAGGTTCATCAAATTCTGGCGCAGATCGCGCGGGCTGAGACTGACCTTCGCCATGTCGGTCGGCTCGACATAGCCGGTGATGTAGTTGAACATCTGCGCCGCGTCGCGCCCGACCGCGGCGTCGGCGGTGAAGAAGCTGAGGTCGGTGTAGATCTTGGCGGTGACCGGGTGGTAATTGCCGGTGCCGAAATGGCAGTAGGTGCGGAATGCCTGGCCTTCGCGGCGGACGACCAGCGAGACCTTCGCGTGGGTCTTCCAGTCGATGAAGCCGTAGACGACCTGCACGCCCGCGCGCTCCAGTGCGGAGGCCCAGACCATGTTCTGCTCTTCGTCGAATCGCGCCTTCAGCTCGACCACCGCGGTGACGGACTTGCCCGCTTCGGCCGCGGCGATCAGCGCGTTGATGACTGCGGGCTGCTTGCCGGCGCGGTAGAGCGTTTGCTTGATCGCCACCACATCCGGATCGTTCGCTGCCTGTTTGAGGAAGGCGAGCACGACCTCGAACGTCTCGTACGGATGGTGGACGACGATGTCCTTCGCCTTGATCGCGGCAAAGCAATCGCCGCCGAATTCGCGGATGCGTTCGGGGAAGCGCGGCGTGAACGGCGGGAACTTCAGGTCGGGGCGATCCTCGTCGACCAGCCCGTCGAGGTCGACGATGCCGAGCAGGTTGCCACTCTCGGTGATGATCGCGTCGGCGCCACCGAGTTCGTCCTTGAGGACCGCGGCGAGCACGTCGGGGATACCGGTTTCGAGTTCGAGACGGATCACGCGGCCGCGGCGGCGACGCTTGATCGCGTTGGCGAAGTAGCGGACGAGGTCCTCGGCCTCCTCCTCGATCTCCATGTCGCTGTCGCGCAGGACGCGGAAGCTGGCGGCGGCGAGGACTTCGTAGCCGGGGAACAGGACCGGCGCGAACCGCTTGAGGATCGATTCGATCGAGATGTAGCGCGCGGGCTCGCCAGGCAGGCGGACGAAGCGCGTCATCGTGTGCGGGAGCATGACAAGTTCGCGGACCGGTTCGTTATCCGAACGGCGTACGAGGTCGAAGATCACCGACAGGCCGCGGTTCGGGATGAACGGGAACGGGTGCGCGGGATCGAGTGCCTGCGGGGTCAGGATCGGGAAGATCTGATCGCGGAAATGCGTTTCGAGCCACTCGTCGGCTTCGCCTTCGACCGCATCGCGCCGCAGGACGAACAAGCCAGCCTCGTCGAGCAGCACGCGCAGGTCGCCCCACACCGCCTGCTGGCTCGCCATCAGTTCGTCCGCCTCGCGGACGATCGCCGTCAGCTGCTGGCCCGCGGTGAGCCCGTCCGCCGAGCGCCGATCGACGTCCTGCGTCTGCTGCCCCTTCAGGCCGGCAACGCGGACCATGAAGAACTCGTCGAGATTCGAACCCGAGATCGACAGGAAGCGGAGCCGCTCCAGCAGCGGGTGCGCGGGATTGCACGCCTCCTCCAGAACGCGGCGGTTGAACGCCAGCCAGGAGAGTTCGCGGTTGAAGAACCGGTCGTTCGGCTCTGCGCCGATGGGATCGTCGTCGTCTTCCGCTTGGCGGACGATATGCGCTGGACGGTTCATCGGTCCTCTTGGGGTCTTATGGTGACGTGAAGAGCGGCAGATCCAGGGCAAGCTGTGGACGGAGGATCAGCCCGGCCTCGGTGAGTGTGGTTCGTGCCAGAGGAATGGACAAGCGCTTGCGACGTTCCATCGCCTCCTGATCGAGCGCATCGACGGTTCGCGTTACGGTAATATGACTGCGCTCGATTCTCGTGGCCAGCCAGTCGATCAGATCGGGCCGCGCGTCGAGGCTGCGGCGCTCGAACAGATGCGCCAGGAGCAGCCGCATGAGTTCGTCATCGGGCGCACCGATCGCCGCGATCGGGCTGGCTGCGAGCCGCGAGCGCAGGTCGGGAAGCTTCACCTTCCATTCGGGCGGGGCGGCGTCGGCGACGATGAGCAGCGGCCTGTGCTCCTCCTGCGCGCGGTTCCAGGCGTGGAACAGCTGCGCCTCGGGCACGCGCTCGGCATCGTCGATGATCGTGCCGCCGCTTTTCGCCGCGAAGATCCGCGCGAGCAGGCTGCGGCCCGATTTGCGCGGGCCGGTGAGGATGGCGGTCATGACGGGCCAGGTCGCCCAATGCTCCAGCGTATGGACGGCCCGCGAGTTGGATGGGGTAACCAGGAAGGCGTCGTCGCGAGGGTCCGCCGGCCACCCGAGTGGCAGCGCGATTTGAGTCATCTTGGTCGCGCTCACCCTGTCGTCACGGTATCCGCGGGAAGGTCCGGCGGAAGAAGTTGGGAAACCCGGCGGATCCGGATCGTCTGGCCCGAGCCGAAGACCTGATAGCCGCGCGCTTCGAGGGCGGTCTTCAGCGCGGTGGGGTCGCCGTCATAGGCGACACGCATCAGCGAGACTCCGCCGAGCGCGAGACTGGTGGTCGCGGCCGAGCGGACACCGGGGATCGCGCGGAGTGCAGCTTCGGTCGACGATACGGTCGTGGCTGCGGGCGTGTCGAACTGAACGGTGATCGAGATGCCCTCGCCACCGGTCAGCACCGCGATATTGGCGTCGGCGGTCTCGTCGCTCGGCAGGTCGTCGGTTACCGCGGCTTCGGGCGTTGGCGGCGGCGACAGGCTATAGTCGACACGGAGCGAACCGTTGCGGCGCGCCTGCTGATACAGGTCGTCGATCCGCTTGACGCCGGTATCCAGCAGTTGCGGCAGGCCGTCGGACGTTCCGACACGGAGCGTGAAGCGGCCGATCAGGTCGTTGTCGGGACCGTGGCGCGCTTCGAACACGCCGATCACCGGGCCACCGGGCCATTGGCGATAGATCTTCACGACCGGGGACAGCACGTCGCTCGCGCCATATTGGTCGAGGATCGTCCGCCACCAGCCACGACCGGGGCGCTGCGTCTGGCCAACGTTGAGCAGGAGCGCGTCGGGGCCGGAGCCGGACGGGCGAACATAATCGATGCTGCTGTTGCCGGTACGATAGCGCGCCCAGGCCTGCTGCCACTGCGTGCTCCGTTCAAAGGATTGGCCGACACCGCCCGAATATTGGATCGGGATGGTTAGCATCGGCTGCGAGCGATCGGCGTAGGTGGATATGCCGAGGACGGAGCCCGCGCGAGTGCGGTTGAACAGCACGCCGAGCTTGGCGATATAGCGCTGCGGGCCGATCTGTTCGTTCTCGACGACGATCCCGGAAACCAGCGAATCGAGCGTACCGTCGGAAACGAGGCCACCACCGCCGCCAAGCCGGTTCGACAATTGCACCCAGGCTTTGCGCTGGGCGAGCCGCCAGCCGCTGTAGCGCGCTGCGTCGGCGGTCTTGCCCGCGACGTCGACGGTGACGCCGCTGACCTCGTACGCGCTGCCGCTGTCGACCGGGGCTGAGCCTCGGCTGCCGCCCTCGATCTGCGCGAGCACGGCTCCGCCGCTGAGCAGCAGGGTCCCTGCGGCAATGGCGCCGGCAAGCGCGGTGGGAAGGGTACGGATACGCATCAAGCGGGCCTTTTGGCGAAGCAGACGTGGAAATCCAAGCGCGATGTGGCTAGCAGCACCGATCATGACCGATACGCCAAACTCCGCCGCTCCCGCCACGGGCTCCTATACCTACGCTCAAGCGGGCGTTTCGATCGCCGCAGGCAACGCACTGGTGCGCGCGATCGCCCCGCTCGCGCGCTCGACGCGACGGCCGGGCGCGGACGCGGATCTTGGCGGGTTCGGCGGGATGTTCGACTTGAAGGCGGCGGGGTTCGTCGATCCCCTGCTGGTCGCGGCGAACGACGGCGTCGGGACGAAGCTGAAGCTCGCGATCGAATGGGATCGGCATGAGGGTGTCGGCGTCGACCTCGTCGCGATGTGCGTCAACGACCTGATCGTACAGGGCGCCGAGCCGCTGTTCTTCCTCGATTATTATGCGAGCGGGAAGCTCGATGCGGCGGTCGCCGAGCGTGTCGTCGCTTCGATCGCGGAAGGGTGCAAGACCGCGGGGTGTGCGCTGATCGGCGGCGAGACCGCCGAGATGCCGGGCATGTATGCAGATGGCGACTACGACCTGGCCGGCTTCTGCGTCGGTGCGGTCGAGCGGACCAACGTGCTGACCGGACGCGAGATCGCGGCGGGCGACGTGATGCTCGGCCTGGCGTCGTCGGGTGTGCATTCGAACGGGTTCTCGCTGGTTCGTCGGCTGGCGACGGATCGCGGGTGGAAGCTCGATCGGCCTGCGCTGTTCGACCAGGACAAGTTGCTGATCGATCATCTGATGGCGCCGACTCGCATTTATGTGGCGAGCCTGCTGCCGTTGCTGCGCGAGCGGCGGATCAAGGGGCTGGCACATATCACCGGCGGCGGGCTGCTCGAGAACATTCCGCGCGTCCTGCCGGACGGTGTGCATGCGGTAGTCGACGCGGACGCGTGGGAGCAGTCGCGGTTGATGGCGTTCCTGCAGGCGCAGGGCGCGATCGAGCCGGAGGAAATGGCGCGGACGTTCAACTGCGGGATCGGCATGGTCGTGATCGTGAGTGCCGACGAGGCCGAGGCGGTCACTGCGGCGCTTCAGGCGGCGGACGAGACGGTGTTCACGATCGGGCGGATCGAGACCGGGACGCATGGCTGCACTGTGCGCGGGTCGGCGGGCACTTGGAGCGCGCGCGAGGACTGGACCGCGACGCATGGCTGAGAAGACGCGGGTCGGCGTGCTGATCTCGGGGCGCGGATCGAACATGATAGCGCTGGTGGGCGCGTCGCGCGCGGCCGAGTGTCCGTATGAGATCGCGTTGGTGGCGTCGGACAAGCCGGATGCGGCTGGGCTCGCATGGGCGCGGTCGCAGGGTGTGGCGACCTTCGCGCTCTCGCCCAAGGGTCTGGGGAAGCCGGCGTACGAGGCGGCGATCGACGCGGCGTTGCGCGAGGCGGGTGTCGAGATCGTTGCGCTGGCCGGGTATATGCGGTTGCTGTCGGACGGGTTCGTGGCGGCGTGGCGGGATCGGATCGTCAATATCCATCCGTCGCTGCTCCCCAAATACAAGGGGCTCGACACGCATGCGCGGGCGATTGCGGCGGGCGATGCGGTCGGTGGGTGCTCGGTGCATGTCGTGACCGAAGAGCTTGATGGCGGCGTGGTGCTGGGGCAGGCCGAGGTGCCGATCCTTGCGGTTGACGATGCGGATGCGCTTGCGGAGCGCGTGCTTGCGGCCGAACATGCGCTGTATCCCAAGACCTTGGCGGAGTTCGTGACGCGATGACCGATCTGTCCCCTCTCGACCGCATTCGCGCGGCGGCGTTGGCGCTCCCGGAGACCGAAGAGACGGTGTCGCATGGCCAGCCGACGTTCTTCGTCGCGGGCAAGCAGTTTGCGCAGTTTCGGGCGGACCATCATGAAGATGGGCTGACCGTGGTGTGCGTAAAGACGGGCGGAGCCGACGAGCAGGCGATGCTGATCGAGGCGAACCCGGGCGTGTATTCGCGGCCGGCGTATCTTGGTGCGACCGGGTGGGTCGGCGTGAACCTTGCGGGCGATCCGGACTGGGCGCTGGTCGAGGACCGGATCGCGCGGAGTTGGGAACTGGCGGCCCCTGCCCGCCTGCTGGAAGCTGGCGGTCGATGAGCGGCGAGACTCCGACCGAACGGCGCGAGGCTGCGGCGACGCGGCGGCGCTGGGTCACGCTGGCGGAAGTCGTGGCAGTTGCAGGCGTGCTGATCGCCGCGCTGACGTTGTGGACCAACTGGTCGGATCACCGGGCGAACGAGGCGGACAAGCTCGCCGCGCAGTCGAGTGCCGCGCGTGAGCGGACCAAGATCGACCTGTCGGCGATCGTGCAGGATGGCGGCGATACGCTGTTGCTGAAGGATGCGCGGCATGATCTTCAGGACGTGACGATCACGTTTCCCAAGGCGCTCGGCGTATCGCCGCAGCGGCCGCCGGCCGAACCGATCATCGATGCGTCGTGGTTCTCGGAGCCGTTGTTGAAGCTGACCGATGGCGGGTCGGACGATCGTGCGGGTCGGCTGCCGGTGCTGGTGAGCGTGCAGTATTTCGATGGCGACCGGACGCGCTCGGCAGTTGGGATCTACGATGTAATCTGGAAGACCGAGGGGCGGATGCTGCGGGGTCGAGCGCTGAAGCTCGAGGGCTTGCGGGTTCGGCAGCGTGGCGGGGACCAGACGCGGCTCGATGCGATCTGGGCGAAAGAGAAGCCTGCGGCTTAACCACCACCCCGGCGGAGGCCGGGGCCCAATTGGGGACGTTGCCAACGGAGTGCAGCGCG